>NZ_JBICVV010000013.1:66162-208556 GCF_043199295.1 Streptomyces sp. NPDC048612 | reverse complement strand
GGTGTGTGGACGTAAAGCGAAGCAGTCCACACACCAGGCCCCGGAGGCCCGTCACCGCACCCACAACGCACCCGCCCGCCGCAGGCGCAACGGCGAGCAACCCCCACGGCGGGAAAGCCGAAAACGTGGGAAACAAGCCCAGCGCAGCGGATTGTCAGTGGCCGCCGCTACCGTTCTCGTTGTGTCAGCGCGCCTCACCGACCCCGAGCAGCTCAAGGAGCTGCTCGGTATCCCGTTCACGCCGGAGCAGACGGAGTGCATCACCGCCCCGCCCGCCCCGCAGGTCATCGTGGCCGGAGCCGGCTCCGGCAAGACCACGGTCATGGCCGCCCGCGTGGTGTGGCTGGTCGGCACCGGCCAGGTCGCTCCCGAACAGGTCCTCGGGCTGACCTTCACGAACAAGGCCGCCGGCGAACTCGCCGAACGCGTCCGGGCCGCCCTCCTCGCCGCCGGCATCACCGACCCCGACGCCCTCCCGGCCGCCACCGGCGACCCCGGTCAGCCTGCCGGCGAACCCCGGATCTCCACCTACCACGCCTTCGCCGGCCAGCTCCTCAAGGACCACGGCCTGCGCATCGGCCTGGAACCCAGCGCCCGGCTCCTCGCCGACGCCACCCGCTTCCAGCTCGCCGCCCGCACCCTGCGCGCCGCCCCCGGCCCCTACCCGGCGCTCACCACCTCCCTGCCCTCCCTCGTGGAGGACCTCCTCGCCCTGGACGCCGAACTCGCCGAACACCTCGTGGACCCCGCCGCGCTCCACGCCTACGACAGTGACCTCCTCGCCGCCCTCGACGGCGTGAAACTCACCAACGCCGACCTGCGCAAAGCCCCCGAAACCGCCCGCGGCCGCCAGGAACTGCTAGACCTCGTCACCGCCTACCGGCACGAAAAACGCCGCCGCGACCTGCTCGACTTCGGCGACCAGATCGCCCACTCCGCGACCCTCGCCACCACCCGCCCCGAAGTCGGCCGCATCCTCCGCGACGAATTCCGCGTCGTCCTGCTCGACGAGTACCAGGACACCTCCGTCGCCCAGCGCCTGCTGCTCTCCGGCCTCTTCGGCGCCGGCGGCGACACCGTCACCGGGCACGCCGTCACCGCCGTCGGCGACCCCTGCCAGGCCATCTACGGCTGGCGCGGCGCCTCCGTGGCCAACCTCGACGACTTCCCCGACCACTTCCCCTTCCAGGACGGCACCCCCGCCCGCCGGTACGCCCTCAGCGAGAACCGCCGCAGCGGCGGCCGCCTCCTCGACCTCGCCAACGGCCTCGCCGCCCCGCTCCGGCAGATGCACCAAGGCGTCGAAGCCCTGCGCCCCGCCCCCGGCGCCGAGCGCGACGGCATCGTCCGCTGCGCCCTGCTGCCCACCCACGCCGAAGAACTCACCTGGCTCGCCGACTCCCTCGCCCACCTCGTCCGCACCGGCACCCCGCCCGGCGAGATCGCCGTGCTGTGCCGCACCGCCGGCGACTTCGCCCGCATCCAGGGCGAGCTGGTCGCCCGGGACATCCCCGTCGAGGTCGTCGGCCTCTCCGGGCTGCTGCACCTCCCCGAGATCGCCGACCTCGTCGCCGTCTGCGAAGTCCTCCAGGACCCCACGGCCAACGCCGCCCTGGTCCGCCTGCTGATCGGCCCCCGCTGGCGGATCGGCCCCCGCGACCTGGCACTCCTCGGCCGCCGCGCCCGCACCCTCGTCCACCACGGCGGCCCCTCCGACGACCCCGCACAGCGCCTCGCCGCGGCCGTCGAAGGCGTCGACCCCGCCGAGACCGTCTCCCTCGCCGACGCACTCGACACCTTCCTGGAGGCCGAGGGCCCCGACGACGGCCTCCCGTTCTCCCCCGAGGCCCGCGTCCGCTTCGCCTACCTCGCCACCGAACTCCGCGACCTGCGCCGCTCCCTCGGCGACCCCCTCATGGACGTCCTCCACCGGGTACTCGCCGCCACCGGCCTGGAAGTCGAACTGTCCGCGTCCCCGCACGCCCTCGCCGCCCGCCGCCGCGAAACCCTCGGCACCTTCCTCGACATCGCGGCCGGATTCGCCGCCAAACAGGGCGGTGAATCCCTCGACGGCGACGCCACCCTCCTCGCCTTCCTCGGCTTCCTGCGCACCGCCGTCCAGCACGAGAAGGGCCTCGACAGCTCCCTCCCCGGAGGGGACAACACCGTCAAGGTGCTCACCGCCCACAAGTCCAAGGGCCTGGAATGGGACGTCGTCGCCGTACCCGGCCTGGTCGGCAAGCAGTTCCCCAGCGAACAGGCCCGCGAGTCCTGGACCAGCCGCCCCAAGGTCCTCCCACACGCCCTGCGCGGCGACGCCGCGACCCTCCCCGACGTGGACGAATGGACCGCCCGCGGCCTCAAATCCTTCAAGGAGGCGATGAAGCACCACCAGGAAACCGAGGAACTCCGCCTCGGCTACGTCACCTTCACCCGCCCCCGCTCCCTGCTGCTCGGCTCCGGCCACTGGTGGGGCCCCCAGCAGAAGCGGCCGCGCGGCCCGTCCGTCTTCCTGGACGCCCTGCGCACGCACTGCGAAGCCGGACACGGCGAGATCGAGCACTGGGCCGAGGCCCCCGAGGACGGCGAGGAGAACCCCGCCCTCACCGAGGCCGCCACCGAACAGGCCTGGCCCCTGCCCCTCGACCCCACCGCCACCGCCCGCCGCCGCACCGCCGCCACCACCGTCCGCGCCCACCTGGAGCGCCGCACGTCCCAGGACCCGGCCGCCCCCGCCCCACCCACCCGGCCCGCCCACGACCCCGACTGGCCCCCGCCCCCGCCGGACGACACCTGGGAGACGGACCCGTACGACCTCGCGGAGGCCGACGCGCTCGCCCTCCTGGAGGGGGAGCCGTTCGAGGCGGCATCGCTGGAGGGTGAGGCGCTGCCGTATGACGACGGGCCGCTGTACGGCGTCCCAGAAGCCGATCCGTTCGACGCGGACCCGTTCGACGACCCCCCGGCGGACCGGTCAGGACCCCGCCCCCGCATCGTCGCCCAGCGCACCACCGAGCCCGAGCTCACCGACCGCACCGGCCCGGCCACCACGGTCCACCCGGCCGACGCAGGAAACCCCGACGACACCACCCCCCACACCCTCCTCCCCGAAGAGCGCCGCACCGTCGGCTCCTGGGACCGCGACCTGGACGCCCTCGCCGACGAGCTGCGCCGCTCCCGCGCGACCGTCCGTGACGTCCCCCTGCCGTCCGCGCTCAGCGCCACCCAGCTCCTCCGCCTCGCCGCCGACCCGGACGGCTTCGCCCGCGAACTCGCCCGCCCCATGCCGCGCCCGCCCCAGCCCGGCGCCCGCCGCGGCACCCGCTTCCACGCCTGGGTCGAATCCCGCTTCGAGGAACTCACCCTCCCGATGCTCGGCCCCGACGAACTCCCGGGCGCCGAACCGGGCGAGGACACCGAGATCGTCGACGAGCAGGACCTCGACACCCTCAAGGAAGCCTTCGCCCGTACCCCCTACGCCCACCGCACCCCCTACCGGGTCGAGGCCCCCTTCCAGCTGACCCTCGCGGGCCGGACGATCCGCGGCCGGATCGACGCCGTCTACAAGGAGCCCGGCCCCGACGGCGACCGCTTCGAGATCGTCGACTGGAAGACCGGCCCCGCCCACACCGCCGACCCCCTCCAGCTGGCCGTCTACCGCCTCGCCTGGGCCGAGCGGTACGGCCTGGAGCCGGCCGCCGTCGACGCCGTCTTCCTCCACGTCCGCAGCGGCGAGGTGGTCAGACCCGCCCGGCTCCCCGGCCGGGCCGGACTCGAACGCATCCTGCTCGGCGAGACCGCCGACCGTCCTCCCCCGGAAGGCCGATAGGCTCGGTCGTATGAGCACAACCCCGGACAGCGCCGTCCGCGCGTACCTCACCCTCCACCGCGAGGCCTTCCTCGCGGACCTCGCCGACTGGCTGCGCATCCCCTCGGTGTCCGCCGACCCCGAGCGCGCCGGCGACGTACGCCGCAGCGCCGCCTGGCTCGCCGCGAAGCTCACCGACACCGGCTTCCCGACCGCCGAGATCTGGGAGACCGACGGCCTGCCCGCCGTCTTCGCCGAATGGCCCTCCGGCGACCCGTCCGCGCCGACCGTGCTCGTCTACGGTCACCACGACGTCCAGCCCGCCGCCCGCGAGGACGGCTGGCACACCGACCCCTTCGAGCCGCAGACCGTCGACGGCAGGCTCTACGCCCGCGGCGCCGCCGACGACAAGGGCCAGGTCTTCTTCCACACCCTGGGCGTACGCGCCCACCTCGCCGCCACCGGCCGCACCGCCCCCGCCGTCAACCTCAAGCTGCTGATCGAGGGCGAGGAGGAGTCCGGCTCACCGAACTTCCCCGCCCTGATCGAGAAGCACGCCGACCGCCTCGCCTGCGACGCGGTGATCGTCTCCGACACCGGCATGTGGTCCAAGGACACCCCCACGGTCTGCACCGGCATGCGCGGCCTGACGGACTGCCAGATCGACCTCTACGGCCCCGACCAGGACATCCACTCCGGATCGTTCGGCGGTGCCGTCCCCAACCCCGCCACCGAAGCCGCCCGGCTCGCCGCCGGCCTGCACGACACCGACCGCCGCGTCACCGTCCCAGGCTTCTACGACGGCATGATCGAACTCACCGACCGCGAACGGGAACTCCTCGCCGAGCTCCCCTTCGACGAGGCGGAATGGCTGCGCACCGCGCACTCCCACGCCACCCTCGGCGAGGCCGGCAGCACGACCCTGGAGCGCATCTGGGCCCGCCCCACCGCCGAGGTCAACGGCATCGGCGGCGGCTACCAGGGCCCCGGCGGCAAGACCATCGTGCCCGCCACCGCACAGCTCAAGCTGTCCTTCCGGCTGGTCGCCGGCCAGAACGCGGACGCCGTGCAGCAGTCCGTACGCGACTGGGTCGCCGCGAGCCTCCCGGCCGGCATCCGCCACGAGATCACCTTCTGGGGCGCCACCCGCCCCTGCCTCACCCCGCTCGACCACCCCGCGCTCCAGTCCGTCGTCCGCGCCATGGGCCGGGCCTTCGGCCAGAAGATCCGCTTCACCCGCGAGGGCGGCTCCGGGCCGGCCGCCGACCTCCAGGACGTCCTCGGCGTCCCGGTCCTCTTCCTCGGCATCTCCATCCCGTCCGACGGCTGGCACGCACCGAACGAGAAGGTCGAACTCGACCTGCTGATGAAGGGCGTCGAGACCGCCGCCCACCTGTGGGGCGACCTGGCGGAGACCTGGCGCCCGGCCTGACCGCCCGCACCGCCGCACCGACCCGCGCCCGCACGCAGCAATCACCCACGCCACAGGGGGAGTTGGAAACAGCAGTGACCACCTGGACCGACCACAGCGCCGACCGGCCGATCACCTTCAGCGCGCCGAGCGGCATCGACCGCTCCGCCCATCACCGCCTCGACGAGGCATGGCTGGCGGCGGCCTGGAGCCACCCGACGACGCGGGTCTTCGTGGTGTCCGGCGGCCAGGCACTGATCGACGACACCCCCGACGGCCGCACCGAGCTGATCATGACGCCGTCCTTCGAGGCGCCACTCACCGAGGCCCACCGCTACTACCTCGGCACCGACGACGACGGCGTCAGTTACTTCGCCCTCCAGAAGGACTCGCTGCCCGGCCGCATGGACCAGTCCGCGCGCCCGGCGGGCCTGCGCGAGGCAGGCCTGCTGCTCTCCCCCCGCGACGCCGGCCTCCTCGTCCACGCCGTCGCCCTGGAAAACTGGCAGCGGCTGCACCGCTTCTGCTCACGCTGCGGCGAACGCACCGTCATCGCCGCCGCCGGCCACATCCGCCGCTGCCCGGCCTGCGGCGCCGAGCACTACCCGCGCACCGACCCAGCCGTGATCATGCTCGTCACGGATGAGGAGGACCGCGCCCTCCTCGGCCGCCAGGTGCACTGGCCCGAGGGCCGCTTCTCCACGCTCGCGGGCTTCGTCGAGCCGGGGGAGTCCATCGAGCAGTCGGTGGCCCGCGAGGTCTACGAGGAGGCCGGCGTCGTCGTCGGCGACGTCGAGTACATCGCCAGCCAGCCCTGGCCCTTCCCCTCCAGCCTCATGCTCGGCTTCATGGCGCGCGCCACCTCCTCCGAGATCCAGGTCGACGGCGAGGAGATCGAGGAGGCCCGCTGGTTCTCCCGCGAGGACCTGCGCGCCGCCTTCGAATCCGGCGAGGTCCTCCCGCCGTACGGCATCTCCATCGCCGCCCGCCTCATCGAACTCTGGTACGGGAAGCCGCTGCCTAAGCCGTGAGGGGGTGGCGCGGTCCGCCTGGGGGGCTCGCGGCGCTTGGCAACAGGGGGTGGCCGCGCCGCGCGCGCCTGGCTATGGCGCGTGGCTGCGCCTGGCTACGGGTGGTGGCCGTGCGCGCCATGCCGTGCTGCGCTGATGTCAGGACGGTGCGACGGGCGTGATGCCAGGGGTTTCACGACGTACCGCCGGAAGGCCCGGCGGCGGCGCGGCACGAAAGGGGCCGCCGGCCGGAACCCTTGGGCGGACCGGCCGACGGCCCTTCGAGCTGATCACGCGGACGCATCCGGAGCTCAGGCCCCGACCTTCTCCTTGACCTGCGCCAGGGACGGGTTGGTCAGCGTCGAACCATCGGGGAACAGCACGGTCGGCACCGTCTGGTTGCCGCCGTTCGCCTTCTCCACGAACGCCGCGGACTCCGGGTCGTGCTCGATGTTGATCTCGGTGTACGCGATGCCCTCGCGGTCCATCTGGCCCTTCAGCCGACGGCAGTAACCGCACCAGGTCGTGCTGTACATCGTCACAGTGCCCGCCATGCGCCCCGCGCTCCTTCGATAGGTCTTGATCCGGTACCACCGCATCCGTACCCGGCGCGGCCAAGCAACTCAACGCACGGCACCCCTCAGCCATTCCCGGCGCCTATGAGCGGCTGGTCACAGAGAGGGGGAGCGCCTCGCGCCGTTGCCGCTGAGCCTTGGGCCGCCTACCGGGGGGGACCCCGCCCCCCCCGCCCCCGCCCCTCCCCACCTCCCAACCCCCACCGACCAAAGCCACACCCCATCCGCCCAACCCCGCCGCCTCACCTCTTCCTCCCGCGGGCCGCCTCCCCGCGTCCTCCCGTCGGCGCCTCTTCCTCCTCCCCTCCCGCTGCCGCGCCCCTTGCGCTTCCGTTCGCTGAGCCCCATCACAGCACCCGCCGCGGCCGCGTGCGGGCCGTCGTCCACAGGAGACGGGATGCGTACGACCGGCTCCGGCGGCTGTGGACAGGCTTCCCGGGTGTCGCGGCGGACCTGGCAGCATGGCGGGGTGACAGCAGCAACGGACTCCTCTCTTTTCCCGCGGGTGCCGGACTCGGCCGACGGGGTGCTCGACGGGCTCGACCCCGAGCAGCGCGAGGTCGCGACGGCTCTGCAGGGTCCGGTGTGCGTGCTGGCCGGTGCGGGCACGGGCAAGACGCGCGCGATCACCCACCGGATCGCCTACGGGGTGCGGGCCGGGATTCTGCAGCCCGCGAGTGTGCTCGCCGTCACGTTCACGGCCCGCGCGGCCGGGGAGATGCGCGGCCGGCTGCGTCAGCTCGGCGCGGGCGGGGTCCAGGCGAGGACGTTCCACTCGGCGGCCCTGCGGCAGCTCCAGTTCTTCTGGCCGAAGGCCGTCGGGGGTGAGGTCCCGCGGCTCCTGGAGCGCAAGATCCAGCTTGTCGCCGAGGCCGCCGCCCGCTGCCGTATCCGGCTCGACCGCAACGAGCTGCGCGATGTCACGGCCGAGATCGAGTGGTCCAAGGTCACCCAGACCGTCCCGGCCGACTATCCGGCGGCGGTCGCCAAGGCCGGCCGTGAGGCCCCGCGCGACCCGGCCGAGATCGGGCAGATCTACGGCACGTACGAACAGCTCAAGCGCGACCGGGGCAGCATCGACTTCGAGGACGTCCTGCTGCTCACGGTCGGTGTGCTGCAGGACCGGCACGACATCGCCGAACAGGTCCGTGCGCAGTACCAGCACTTCGTCGTCGACGAGTACCAGGACGTCAGCCCGCTGCAGCAGCGGCTGCTGGAGCTGTGGCTGGGGGACCGCGACAACCTCTGCGTGGTGGGCGACGCCAGCCAGACGATCTACAGCTTCACCGGCGCCACCCCCGACCACCTCCTCAACTTCCGCACCCGCCACCCGAACGCCACGGTCGTCAGACTCGTCCGCGACTACCGCTCCAGCCCCCAGGTGGTGCACCTCGCCAACGGCCTGCTCTCCCAGGCCCGGGGGCACGCCGCCGAGCACCGCCTGGAGCTGGTCTCGCAGCGGGAAGCGGGCCCCGAGCCCGTGTACACGGAGTACGCCGACGAGCCCGCCGAGGCCGAGGGCACCGCCCGCCGGATTCGTGACCTGATCGCTTCCGGTGTGTCCGCCGGTGAGATCGCCGTCCTGTACCGCGTCAACGCCCAGTCCGAGATCTATGAGCAGGCGCTGGCCGACGTGGGTGTGCCGTATCTGCTGCGGGGCGCCGAGCGGTTCTTCGAGCGGCCGGAGGTACGCGAGGCCGGCGTCAAGCTGCGGGGCGCCGCCCGCTTCGGGTCCAACGACGCGCTGCTCGACGAGGCGATGGACCTGCCGTCCGAGGTACGGGCGGTGCTCAGCGACATGGGCTGGTCCAGCCGGCCCCCGGCCGGTTCCGGGGCGGTGCGCGACCGCTGGGAGTCCCTGGCGGCCCTGGTGCGGCTCGCCGAGGACTTCGCCGCGGCCCGGCCCGCTGCCACCCTCGCCGACCTCGTGGCCGAGCTGGACGAGCGCGCCAACGCCCAGCACGCCCCGACGGTCGAGGGCGTGACCCTCGCGTCCCTGCACGCCGCCAAGGGCCTGGAGTGGGACGCCGTCTTCCTGGTCGGTCTCACCGAAGGCATGATGCCGATCACCTACGCCAGGACCGACGAGCAGATAGAGGAGGAGCGCCGGCTGCTGTATGTCGGTGTCACCCGCGCCCGGCGGCACCTGGGGCTGTCCTGGTCGCTGGCGCGCTCTCCGGGCGGGCGGGCCTCCCGCCGCGCCAGCCGGTTCCTGAGCGGTCTGCGGCCGGGCTCCGGGGCGGTGGCGGGCCGCCGCACCCCGGGCACGGTCTCCGGTGGCGTCGAGCGCGGCGACGGGGCGGCCGCGGCGGGCCGTCGCTCCAGGCACCGCAGCCCGGCCCGCTGCCGGGTCTGCAACAGGACGCTCACCGACGCGGGCGAGATGAAGCTGATGCGGTGCGAGGACTGCCCCTCGGAGCTGGACGAGGCGCTCTACGAGCGGCTCTGCGAGTGGCGGGCCGAGCAGGCCGCGAGCTCCCGGCAGCCCGCGTACTGCGTCTTCACCGACAAGACACTGATGGCGATCGCCGAGGCCGTTCCGGGAACCGAATCGGAGCTTGCGGTCATCTCAGGAGTGGGGCGGCGGAAGTTCGACCGCTACGGCAGTGACGTGCTGGCAATCTGTGCCGGCGAGGAGCTCGCGGGGGTCGCGGAGGAGGGGCCCGGAGGCGCCGCGGAAAACTCGTCGGAAAAATAGTTTGCGCCCGCGGAGCACCGCCCCATAGCCTTCAGAAGCAACGGAGACAACGGATTCTTTCCGAGATCCGATGGGTCCGTGCTGTACTTGAACACCCTGGAACGGGATTTCCCGGTCCACCGAGACGCCGAGAGGAGGCGAGACCAGTGATCAGCATTATCGAGACGAACAAAATGACCGATCTCTCGGTCGTCGCCACCTGCACGCTCGGCTCCTCGCTCCCTGGCACCGGTCTGTCCGGCTTCGGCCGCCTGTCCGGTACCGAGGTCGCGCGCCCCGAGTCCCTCGCTGTGCTGACGCGCAGCGAGCGCACCGCGCGACCGACCGAGGCACCTCCGGCAGCAGCAGTGGCGGCAGCGGCGAATGCCTTTGCCTTCCTGGCGGCCAACGGTGCCGAATCCCGGAAGCAGTACCAGAAGCAGCATGAGATGTGGGCCTACCGCGGCCTCGAACCCTGGAGAGATCCAGCCTGATCGGCACGATCAGGTCGGCACCTTCCAGGGCCGCGGAACCCACACCGGGATCCGCGGCCCTTTTGTTTGCCCCAACGCCCGCCACCAGCGGCCGAACAGACGAGGAACACACCACCGTGCAACTCCAGACGCACACCCCGTCCGTCGCAACCGACCTGATCCCTCCGCCCGACCCCCAGGAGAACTCCTTGCTGCCCCTCACCGAGCTCGACGACGAGATCGACCGCCTCGGCGCTGCCGTTCCGTGCCGTACCTACGACCCGGAGGTCTTCTTCGCCGAGTCCCCGGCCGACGTCGAGTACGCCAAGACGCTGTGCCAGACCTGCCCGGTCCGCGAGGCCTGCCTCGCCGGTGCCAAAGACCGCCGCGAGCCGTGGGGCGTCTGGGGTGGCGAGCTCTTCGTCCAGGGCGTCGTCGTGCCCCGGAAGCGTCCGCGTGGCCGTCCGCGCAAGAACCCGGTCGCGGCATGAACACCCTCAGCACAGGAACGATCGACCGTCCCCTCACCCGGGACCCCCAGAAGCAGGACCACACGATGAACCCCACCTTCACCGACACACCCGTCCCCGTGAACACCGACGCGATCGGGTCGCGTCAGAACAGGAACCACGCCATGCAACTCATCCCAGAAGCCCTGGCGCGTGCTCATATGCACGAACGCCTCCGGCAGGCCGAGTCGGAGCGCAGGGCGCACCGGCTCGCCGCCGCGCGGCGTATGCAGCGCCGCGCCGAGCGCGCGTCGCTGCGTGCCCGGCGTGCGCTGGCCATGGCGGTGATGCAGTAACGGCGCCACACTGATGCCGTTCGCCACGGGGGCCGTCCGACAGGGCGGGCCCCGTGGTGCGTTGTGTCCCGATTCCTGCGGTTAGCGGGGATATCGTCGGACGGTGGACCAGAAGACGCATGAACAGGCGGAGTTGGCCGGGCGGAGCAGGGTGTGCGCCGGCTGTGGCGCGGTGGCCGAGGGCACCCCGCCGACCTGGACCTGCTCCGTCGAGAACGGTGAGCGCCGCTACTTCTGCGACAGCTGCGCGCGGGAGAACATCCGGGCCATCGAGGGGCGCCTGGATTCCAGCTGGTGGTGAGGCCCCTCCGCGCCGGGGGCCGGTGCGCCCGGGGCCGTCGCGTCCGCTCCGGCCGAGCGGACGCCGGCCGTGGCGGCGCGGCCTGACGGATAGGCTCAGGCACTGGACTCCTCGACGGCCTCCTTCCTGATGTCCGCGTCGACGACCGGGCCGAAATCGGCGAGCGCCGAGCCCGCCGGTTCCTCCTCCGGTACAAAACCGGGCAGCCATGCCTCCAGTTCGTCACGCAGCCGCACCGTCGCCCCCAGCTGGCACAGCACCCCGATCGTGCTCAAGGTCACACGGTGGATCAGGAGGTACGCGGGCGGCAGATTGAGCTGCTTGCCCAACTGGTGGGCGGGCGAGCGCGGGTCGCCGATCCGGGCCGCCTGCTGCCGCATCCAGCCCCGGGTGAAGGTGAACTGGTCCACCTGCGCGGGTTCGATGATCGGCAGCAGATACTCCAGCACCGCGTCCGGGTCCAGCTCGATGGACTCCTTCACGAAGCCCTCCTCGCACAGCAGCTGGTAGATGACGTCCGCCTCGCCGTCCAGCGTCATCCGCAGTGAGGTGCCGATCGTCGGCGGCAGTCCGTCGGGGAGGCGGTCGACGGTGCCGAAGTCCAGCACCCCCAGACGCCACTCCTCGACCGGGCCGTCCGGGAAGTCCCCGCCCAGTAGCCGGAAGTTGCCCGGATGCGGGTCGGCGTGCAGCAGGCCCGTACGGGCGGGGCCGGAGAAGAGGAAGCGTGCCAGCAGCTGGCCGGCCCGGTCCCGCTGCTCGTCGGTGCCGTCCGTGATCACTTCGGACAGCGGCACGCCCTCCATCCACTCCGTCACCAGCACCTGGTCGCACTGGTGGACCACGGCGGGCACCACCACATCCGGGTCGTCGGCGAACTCCTCGGCATGGGCCCGCTGGGCCTCCGCCTCAAGGGAGTAGTCCAGCTCCTCCGACACCCGGTCGCGCAGCTCGGTGATCAGCGGCTTGATGTCCATGCCCGGGATCAGCGGACCCAGCAGCCGGGCGAACCGGCTCAGCTGCGACAGATCGGACAGCAGCGCCTGGCCGGCGCCCGGATACTGCACCTTGACGGCCACCTCGCGGCCGTCGTGCCACACCGCCCGGTGCACCTGCCCGATCGAGGCGGCCGCGGCCGGCTTGTCCTCGAACTCCTCGAACAGTTCCTGCCAGTCCTCGCCGAGCTGCTCGGCCAGCACCGCGTGCACGGTGCTCGTCGGCATCGGCGGTGCCGCCTCCTGAAGCTTCGTCAGAGCGGCGCGGTACGGGCCGGCGATCTCTTCGGGCAGCGCCGACTCGAAGACGGACAGTGCCTGCCCGAACTTCATCGCCCCGCCCTTCAGTTCACCGAGCACCTTGAAGAGCTGTTCCGCGGTGCGCTGTTGCAGCTCGCGGCCGACGATCTCGGCGGATCTGCCGCCGATCCGCTTGCCCAGGCCCCAGGTGGCGCGGCCGGCGAACCCCAGTGGCAGCGCGGCCAGCTTGGCGGTGCGGGTGACCGCCTTGCGGGGAAGATCAGACATGCGCCCCTCCAACTCACACTGTCCCCCTACCGGGGTTACTCCGTCATTGTGGCGTGTTCCGGCCGGGGAGCCGAGGTGTCCGCCATACCCGGCGGAGCGGCAGCACCACAGCCGCAGTCCGGATGCGGCTCGATCCGCACCGTCCGCATCTCCGCACACGGCGCGGCCAGCTCCATCCGCGCTCCTGTGCACGGCGGGAGTTCGCCGTCGAGGAACGCCAGCGCCTGGACGGCGGCGACCCCCGCGACCATCGTTGCCAGCGCGGCATCGCAGGCCGGAACCGCGGGTGCGCCACGCCCCGACCGCCACTGCGCGAGCAGCCGCGGCCAGGCCGGCTCCGCGTCCGTACGGCGCAGCTCGTCGCAGCGGGCACAGGCCGAACCTCCGGGTAGCACCAATGGACCCACCACACCCGTGCCCTCGATCACCCCCGCGTAAAGATGCGGGATTCCGGCGGTGAGCAACGGTTCGGACAGCACGGGGTCGGGGGCGTACGCGCCGAGACCGTCCCGCGGAGCGAGCACCACCAGCGACAGCCCCGGTTCGCCCGATTCGTTCACCGGGACCCTCGGCCGCGGGGTGCGGCTCCAGGGGGAGGACTGCTGGACCAGCCGCTGCGCGGCGGCGCGCCGTCGTTCGCCGATCCGCTCGGCCGGCAGCCCGCCGGGCAGGACGTCCGACGGCTGGACCGTGCCGCCGTCGAACACCTCCACCCGGCCGATCCCCGAGGCCGAGAGCAGCGCCGCGATCGCGGCACCGACCCGCCCCGATCCCTTGACCCGGGCCCGGACCGCCCGGCGCGCGCCCATCCGCCCCAGGGCCCCCGCCGGTTCCGGATGCCGCACCGAGAGGGACGCCAGGTCGGGCCGCAGCTGCTCGAAGGCGGCGTGGTCCGTGCGTACGGCCTCGGCCGCCGGGCCGCCCGCGGTGGGGGCCTCCAACAGTCCGGCGGCGCCGAGTCGCTCCACGACGCCCCGCACATGCTCGGGCGGGAGGTCCAGTAACGCGGCCTCCTCGACCAGTTGCCGCATGGTGCGGGTGCCGTCGAGCAGTGAGAGGAAGCTCCCGGTCGCCGTGTCGACCGGGCCCACCACCATCGCGTGCGCCGGGGCCACCCCGAACCGCACCGTTTCCCGGTCCCGCCATCCGCGCCGCAGCGCGGGCTTGAGCATCGGATGCATCTCCGCCCCCTGTCGTTCGTCGTCCGGCCCTCAGCATGCGCCCCGCGGCGGATCGGCGCGGAAGTTATCCACAGGCGGTGGGCAATGGTCGTACAAGCGGTGCACGCCATGGAGTGGTTCGATGGCGAACCGACCGCGGGGCGGGACTTCCCGCCGCGCCAGCGGGTAACGTCGGGCGCGTGCCCGCCGACCCTTCCGCCCACGGCTCAGGGGAAACCCCGCTGCGCCGCGCCGCTGACACCTCGCGCGGGGCCGTCCCCGGCCCCGAGGCCCGCGGACCGGGCACCAGCGCCGTCGAGGTGCGCCGCAGTTCACGACGGCGCCGCACGGTCTCCGCGTACCGCGAGGGCGACCGCACGGTGGTCCTGATTCCGGCCCGTATGTCCGAGGCGGAGGAACGGCGCTGGGTCACCGTCATGCTGGACAAGCTCGCCGCCCAGGAGAGCAAGCGGATACTGGGCGACGGCGAGCTGGCCGAGCGCGCCGAGCGGCTGTCCGGCCAGTACCTGGACGGCCGGGCCCGCCCCGCCTCGGTGCGCTGGGTGACCAACCAGAACACCCGCTGGGGCTCGTGCACCCCGGCCGAGGGCAGCATCCGCCTCTCGCACCGCCTCCAGGGCATGCCGGAGTACGTCATCGACTACGTCCTGCTGCACGAACTCGCCCATCTGCTGGTGCCCGGCCACGGCCCCCGGTTCTGGCGCCTGCTGGAGACGTATCCCCGTACGGAACGGGCCCGCGGCTACCTCGAAGGGGTGGGCGCGCCCGACCGGCTGCCCCAGTTGCCGGTCGCCCGCGGCGAATGAGGGCGCGGCCGGACGAATCCGCCGCGCCCCGGCATCGCCCGCTGTCGGCGCCAGCGGTTAGCCTGGCGGCTCAGGAGAACTCACAGCCGGAGCGGGGGACGGGCGTTACGTATGGCCAGGGAATTCCAGCGGGGCCACAAGGCCAAGATCAGTGATCTGACGGCGGGAACGGATCTGTACGTCGGTGTGCAGATCGCCGGACCCGGCCTGACCTTCGACATCAGCTGCTTCGGCCTGGACGCCGACGAGCGGCTCTCCGACGACCGGTACTTCGTCTTCTTCAACCAGCCCACGTCGCCCGAGGAGTCGGTCCAGCTGCTCGGCGCGCAGGCCGGCGACAGCGAGTCGTTCCGGGTCACCCTCGACAAGATCCCGCCGCACATCCAGAAGCTGTCGTTCACCGCCGCGCTCGACGGCGCCGGCCAGGTCTCGCAGATCGGCCCCGGCTACCTCCGGATCGTGGCCGGCGGCAAAGAGGTCGCCCGCTACTCCTTCACCGGCAGCGAGTTCAGCACCGAACGCGCCGTGATGCTCGGCGACTTCTACCTCAAGGACGTCTGGCGGTTCGCCGCCGTCGGCCAGGGCTTCGACGGCGGCCTCGAGGCGCTGCTGAAGAACTTCGGCGGAGAGGTCGCCGAAGAGGCCGAGGCGCCGTCCGCCCCGGCCCAGGACGTGCCCGGCTTCGCCCCGCCCTCCGGGCCGGCCGCCCCCGCACCCGCCTTCGGGGTGCCCGCCGCGGCCCCCGCCCCGCAGCCCGCCCCGGAATTCGGCCCGCCCCAGGGCCGGCCGCAGAGCCCGTCCCAGGGGGTGCCGCAGGAAACGCCCCCGGCCGCACCACAGCCCCCGCAGCCCACCGAGCCGCAGGTCCACAACGCGCCCACCCTCGCCGCGCCGATGGCCCCGCCGGCCGGCCCGGTCCCGCCGCCCGGTGTGCCCGCCCAGCAGCCGCCCGCCCCGTACGGTCAGCCGGCGCCCGGACAGGACGCGTACGGCCCGCCGCAGCCCGCACCCGGCGGCTACCCCGGCCAGCAGGCCCCGCAGGCACCGCCCTACGGACAGCCCGTGCCGCCGCCCGGCGGATACGGTCCCCCGCAGTCCCAGCCCGCCCCCTACGGCCAGCCGGGCCAGCAGCCCCCTGGCGCCCCGTACGGCGGCGGCCAGATGCCGGCCGTGCCCCAGGGAGACGGCCCCGGCCTCGGCGTCGTACTGGACAAGTACAAGGAATCGCCCACCGGCCAGCGCTGGACGCCGCAGAACGAGAAGCTGATCCGCGTCGACCTCGGCGTCGACGGCCAGCCGGTGCTCGCCCGCCAGGGCAGCATGGTGCTCTACCAGGGCAAGGTCGACTTCGGCTACAAGGGCGCCGGCTTCCGCGGCCGGATCGTCGGCAACGCCACCGGCCAGGAGATGCAGCTGATGCGCTGCACCGGCCAGGGCCAGGTCTTCTTCGCGGAGAACAGCGCCCATGTCCACCCCATCGAGCTGCAGGGCGACGCCATCTGTGTGTCCGCCGAAGCCGTCCTCGCCTTCGACGAGTCGCTGCAGCACGAGGTCCGCCGCGTCGAGGGCCACGGCATCCCCGGCGGCGCCCTGTTCACCATGCAGTTCCAGGGGACCGGCACCCTCGTCGTCAAGACCCAGGGCACCCCGGTCGTCCTGCCGGTCACCCCGACCACCTTCGCCGACGCCAACGCCATCGTGGCCTGGTCCGCCGCCTCGCAGGTGATCATCTCCAGCCAGGTGAGCGTGCGCCGGCACGCCTACCCGGGCCACTCCGGCGAGACCGTGAACCTCCAGTTCCGCGGTGCACCCGGCAACTTCATCGTCGTCCAGCCCTACGAGGTCTGAGGGAGCCCGCACTCATGAACCAGCAGCAGCTGTCGGGCTACGTCCCGACCCCGCCCGCCGCCCGCATGGAGAACCACGGCAACGCCATGGTGAAGATCGCCCTGCAGAGCGGCCAGGACGTCTTCGCACGCACCGGCTCGATGGTCGCCTACGAAGGCTTCGTCCAGTACGAGCCGAACCCACCCGCCGTCCGACAGATGGCCTCCCAGTGGCTCACCGGCGAAGGCGCGCCCCTGATGAAGTGCTCCGGCGACGGCCTGCTCTACCTTGCCGACTACGGCGCCGACGTCGTCTGCATCAACCTCAACGGCGACGCGCTCTCCGTCAACGGCACCAACCTCCTCGCCCTCGACGCCCACCTCCAGTGGGGCGTGCAGCGCGTCAAGGGCATGGCGAAGTTCGCCGGTCAGGGACTCTTCAACGTCCAGATCTCGGGCACCGGCTGGGTCGCCCTGACCTCCCGGGGCACCCCCCTCGTCGTCGACTGCGGCCGCGGCGAGGACGAGACCTATGTCGACCCGGACGCCCTGGTCGCCTGGTCGACCAACCTGAAGATGAAGGGCAAGCGCAGCTTCAAGGCGTCCTCGATGATCGGGCGCGGCAGCGGCGAGGCATACCAACTGGGCTTCTCCGGCCAGGGGTTCGTCGTCGTCCAGCCCAGCGAGGACAGCACCGACCGGCTCCGGGCCCGGGGCTGAGGGGGAGGACCGAACACGCCATGCAGAGTCCGCTTTTCGCCTTCACCGAGGCACAGACCCAGGACCGCTACGCCCTGCAGAACAGCCAGCTGCTGCGCGTCGCCCTCCAGGGCCACGAGGACGTCCTCGCCCGTAAGGGCACGATGGTCGCCTACCAGGGGATGCTCGAATTCGACGGCAACTACCAGACGCCGGGCCAGCACCGGACCCGCGCGTACTCCGGTGAGGGCCTCGACCTGATGCGCGTCTCCGGGCAGGGCACCGTCTACCTGGCCAACCTCGGCCAGTATGTCCATGTCGTCGACGTCGACCACGACGGTCTGACCATCGACAGCAGCTACGTCCTGGCGCTGGACTCCGGCCTCCACTGGGACGTCGTCTCCGTCGACAGCCAGTACGGCATCTCCGGCACCGGCAAGTACCAGCTCAACATCTCCGGACGGGGCAAGGTCGCCCTGATGACCTCCGGCCAGCCCTTGATGCTCCAGGTCACGCCCGAGAAGTACGTCAACGCCGACGCCGACGCGGTGGTCGCCTGGTCCGCCTCGCTGCGCGTCCAGATGCAGGCGCAGACGCACTCCTCGGGAGTGTTCCGCCGGCGCGGCAACACCGGAGAGGGCTGGGAGCTGAGCTTCCTCGGGCAGGGGTACGTCCTCGTCCAGCCCAGCGAGCTGCTGCCGCCGCAGAACGCCGCCATCGGCTCCGGTGTGGCCGCCCAGTTCGGCGTGGGCCAGCACGGCGCCCGGGGACAGAACCAGGGCAACATCTTCACCAACTGAGCCCGCCGGCCCACCGGCCCACCGCAGAAGCGCTTCCGGCGCCCGCCCCGGGAAGGGACGGGCGCCGAAAGCGCGGCCGCTGCCGTCTAGAGCAGCGCGCGGGTGCGCTCCATCAGGCGCAGCACCGACCCGTCGGCGACGCCGGGCACCTCGTCGTAGGCGAACCACCGCAGGTCCAGCGACTCGTCGCTGATCTCCGCCACCGCGTCCGCGGGCGCAAGCGCCGCATACTGCACGTCCAAATGCCAGGCGCAGGGCGTGTGATGACGGTCCAGCCGCACCGGGCCGCCGGGCAGCAGCGTCAGCCCCTGGGCGATCCCGGACTCCTCACGTGCCTCACGCAGCGCCGCATCGGCCAGCGAGGCATCCTCCGGCTCGCAGTGGCCGCCCATCTGCAGCCACATCTTCAGCTTGCGGTGCAGCGTGAGCAGCACCCGCCCGCCGGCCGGATCGATCACCAGCGCACTGGCCGTGACATGCCTGTCCTTGCAAGGCTTCCACATGCCGTCCTCATGGGCGGCGAGGTGATCCAGATACGTCAGCCGCAGCTGTTCCTGTTCGGGGGACGGCGCGGGCCACTCCTTGAGCACCCGCGCCGCGTCCTCGTGCAGACTCACTTGTCGCCGTCACCCCTGCTCCCGCCGGGGGTCTCGTCCGGGCCGTCGCCCTCCCGGGCGGGCTTGTCCAGGTCCGGCTTCCCGCCGCTCGCGGCCTCGCCGAGCATCTTGTCGAGCTCGGAGAAGTCCGGCTGCTCGTGGTGCACGAACCCGTCCGGGTCGTCCAGGTCGGCCGCCGTCGGCAGCATGTCCGGGTGCTCCCACAGGCCGTCGCGGCCCTCCAGGCCCCGGGCGTCCGTCAGCGACGCCCACAGCCGCGAGGCGTCCCGCAGCCGCCGCGGACGCAGCTGCAGACCGATCAGCGTCGAGAACGTCTGCTCGGCCGGGCCACCGCTCGCCCGGCGCCGCCGCAGCGTCTCACGGAGCTTGTCGGACGACGGCAGATGCGGCTTGGCGGCGGCGTGCACCACCGCGTCCACCCAGCCCTCGACGAGCGCCAGCGCGGTCTCCAGCCGGGCCAGCGCCGCCTTCTGCTCCGGGGTGTCCTCGGGCTGGAACATGCCCTGCTGAAGGGCGTTCTGCAGCTCCTCGGGGTGCTGCGGGTCGATCTGGCCGACCACGTCCTCCAGCTTGGTCGTGTCGACCTTGATGCCCCGCGCATAGCCCTCGACGGCACCGAAGAGATGCGAGCGCAGCCACGGCACATGGGCAAAGAGCCGCTGGTGGGCGGCCTCACGCAGGGCCAGATACAGCCGCACTTCCTCTTCCGGGACGCCCAGGCCCTCGCCGAAGGCGGCGATGTTCCCCGGCAGCAGCGCGGCCTTGCCGGCCGGGCCGAGCGGCAGTCCGATGTCCGTCGAACCGACGACCTCGCCGGCCAGTACGCCCAGCGCCTGGCCGATCTGGGTGCCGAACATCGCGCCGCCCATGGAGCGCATCATCCCGAGCAGCGGGCCCGCCATGGCCTGCATCTCCCCGGGCAGGACGTCGCCCATGGCCGCCCCGACGCGCTCGGCGAGCGGATTGACCAGGTCCTTCCACACCGGGAGGGTCTCCTCGACCCACTCGGCGCGGCTCCAGGCCACCACCGAGCCGGAGCCCGACGGCAGCGACGTCACACCGTCCAGCCACAGGTCGGCCAGCCGCACGGCCTCCTCGACCGCGCTGCGCTCACCCGGCGACAGGCTCGCGTCCTTGCTGCCGTCCTCGGCGCCCTGCGCGACCGTCTGCCGCGCGATGTCCTTGGCCATGTCCCAGTTCACCGGCCCGCCCTCGTAGGAGAGCATCTGGCCGAGCTTCTGGAAGGCGGCTCCCAGGTCGCCAGGGTTCATCTCGCCACCGGGGCCGCCCATGCCGCCGAAGAGCGCCGCGAACGGATTGTCCGCGCCGCCGCTCCCGCCGCCGAACCCGAAGGGGTCCGCGGGGCCCTGGCTACCTCCCTGGCCGCCCTTCTTCTTGCCGTTGTCGCCGTCCTCCGGCTCCTCCGGCGGAAGGCCGAATCCAAATGGGGTGTCACTCACGGGTTTCCTCGGCTCGTAGGGCCGCCGGTCAGGTGACCGACGGCGGCTGCCCGACATCACCTCCAGCGTAGACACCCGGGACCGCTTCGGGGCTCGGTGCTTCGCTGTCCCGGTGGCTGCGGCAGGATGGACGCCACCTGGTGCGTACGCATGACCACACGTTCGCACTGAAGACAACCGCTGGAGACGCCCGGTGAGTTCCCCAGATCCGACCGTTCGCGCAGCGCGAAACGCTGCGGCACAGACCGAGAAGGCAGGCAATACCGCAGGCGGCAGCACGGACCGGCCGCTGCGCCGGCCCGTCATTGCCGTCACCGGAGCCGCGTCCGGAGTCGGGGCGCTGCTCACCCGCGCCCTGATCGCCTCCGACGAGGTCAAGGAGGTGGTGGCCATCGACGAGCGGCGCGGCGATGTCGCCGAGGCGCACTGGCACGTCCTCGACGTGCGGGACCCCGCCATCGCCGACAAGCTGCGCGGCGTGGACGTCGTCGTCCACCTGGCGCTCGACCTCGACCTGGAGACCGACGACGCCGCGCGCACCGCCTACAACGTGCGCGGCACACAGACCGTGCTCACCGCCGCCGCGGCCGCCGGTGTGCACCGGGTGGTGCTGTGCACCTCCGCCATGGTCTACGGGGCGCTGCCCGACAATGACGTTCCCCTGGCCGAGGACGCCGAACTGCGGGCCACCGCGGACGCCACGGGGGTCGGCGACCTGCTGGAGATCGAGCACCTGGCGCACCGCGCGCCCCGCGCGCACCCCGGCCTGAACGTGACCGTGCTGCGCCCCGCCGTCCTGGTGGGCGGCACCGACACCGCGCTGACCCGCTACTTCGAGTCGCCCCGCCTCCTGGTCGTCGCCGGCTCCCGCCCCGCCTGGCAGTTCTGCCATGTCGAGGACCTGGTCAGCGCCCTGGAGTTCGCCGCGCTGGAGAAGGTCGACGGCGAGTTGGCGGTGGGCTGCGACGGCTGGCTGGAGCAGGAGGAGGTCGAGGAGCTGTCCGGCATCCGGCGCATGGAGCTGCCGTCCTCGGTGGCCCTGGGTGCCGCGGCCCGGCTGCACCGGATCGGTCTGACACCGTCGCCCGCCGGGGACCTCGCGTACACGATGCACCCGTGGGTGGTCAGCGGCAGCCGGCTGCACGACGCGGGCTGGCGGCCGAACTGGACGAACGAGGAGGTCCTCGCCGAGCTCCTGGAAGAGGTCGCGGGACGCCACACGGTCGCCGGGCGCAGGCTCGGCCGCAAGGACGCCACCGCCGCGGGTGCCGCCGGCGCCACCGTCGCCCTCCTGGGCACCGCCGCCCTGGTGCGCCGCGCCCGTAAGGCCCGCCGCCGCATCTGAGCCCGCCGGGCTGGAGGAGTCTCCATACGGGGGCCCGGAGGACCGGCGGATACGGCCATTCCCGCGGCTGTCGCGGTACGGCACGATGGGGGTATGTCTGGCACGCCCTCCCCTTCGTCCCCCGGCCGCGACCACCCCGGTGAGCGGGCCGCGGCGGACCCGGTCCGGCTCCTGGAGATCCGCGACACCCCGTTGTCCGTGGACGAGGTGTTCGCGGCCGTGGGTGACGCGGCGGCCGGCGGCACGGCCCTGTTCGTCGGCACGGTCCGCTCGCACGACAACGGCGCCGACGTCGACGCCCTGGGCTACTCCGCGCACCCGACGGCCGAGGCGGAGATGCGCCGGATCGCGGAGAAGGTGATCGCCGACTTCCCCGTGCGTGCGCTGGCCGCCGTCCACCGGGTGGGCGATCTGCGCATCGGTGATCTGGCCGTGGTCGTCGCCATCTCCTGCCCGCACCGGGGTGAGGCGTTCGAGGCCTGCCGCAGGCTGATCGACGACCTCAAGCACGAGGTGCCGATCTGGAAGCACCAGACGTTCACCGACGGGACCGAAGAATGGGTGGGGGCGTAAGCCCCTCTTCCGGAGGCTGCTTT
The DNA here is from genome assembly GCF_043199295.1 of Streptomyces sp. NPDC048612. NCBI lineage: Bacteria > Bacillati > Actinomycetota > Actinomycetes > Kitasatosporales > Streptomycetaceae > Streptomyces > Streptomyces sp. NPDC048612. The sequence continues at coordinate 186,643 of NZ_JBICVV010000013.1, read as the reverse complement.
TCGGAATCTCCGCTTCCGGTGGCTCCGTATTCCGGGTGCGTAAGCGCGCGCTCTCCGGGCAGGCGGGAGAACAGACGGGGCGGGCGGTGGCCCGCTGGCCGGAGGCCGAACCGGTGCCTTGAGTTCCGGTTGCGTAACCCGCCCCCTGGCATGAGCGTTGACCCGGCAGATGGTTAATCTGCTTATTCGTCGATCGCGGTCGTACAAGGGGTTGGGAGGTCGCTGATGGGTGCGCTCCTCTGGTTGCTGATTCCGGTTGGCGCCGGGCTGATTGCCGCGGTGTGGAGCAGCTGGGCCCTGCGGAATCGCAAGACCGGGGACGTTGCGGAACTCGCGGGCTATGCCCGGTTCCGTGACGCCATGGAGAAAGAGCATTCCGTTTCCGAGCCTGCCTCGGATGCGGTCTGACTTTCGCCCATTCGCCCGTTGGTAAACGGACGCGAGCGCCGTCCTCCGGGGCGGCGCTTGTCCGTGGTCGGGTGCGGGGCCCGTACGGACGGCCCCGCGGGCCGGTTGTCATACCCGTCCCGTACTGTCGTTCCATGCCACGCCGCACCGCGACGCTGCTCGCCTCGATCCTGATGTTGATCGCGCTGCTCTGCGCAGGGGTGCTGATCCCCGTGCCGTACTCCGAGATGTCTCCGGGGCCGACGGTCAACACTCTTGGTGACCACGACGGCGAGCCGGTGCTGCAGATCTCCCGGCACAAGACGTATCCGACCACCGGTCACCTCAACATGACCACGGTCCGGGTCACCGGCCCGGACTACCGGATGAACCTCTTCGAGGCGGCCTACGGCTGGCTCGACCACAACAGCGCCGTGGTGCCGCACAAGACGCTCTACCCCGAGGGGCAGACCGCCGAGCAGGCCGACCAGGAGAACGCCGAGGAGTTCAGCCAGTCCCAGGAGAGCGCCAAGGCCGCCGCCCTCCGGCAGCTGCACCTCCCGGTCGCCGGCCAGACCGTCGTCGGCTCCGTCGTCAAGGACAAGCCCGCCGACGGGCGGCTGCACGCCGGAGATGTGATCAAGGCCGTGGACGGCACGGTGGTCAAGGAGACCGGCGACGTCGCCAAGCTCGTCACCCGGCACAAGCCGGGCGAGAAGGCCGTCTTCACGATCATCCCCGCCAAGGAGGCGGCCGCGGCCGAGAAGCAGGGCAAGAAGCCGCAGTCCGGCGGGAAGCAGATCGCGATCACGACGGAGAAGGCGGACGACGGCCGCGCCATCGTGGGCATCCAGGCCGGGATGGACCACATCTTCCCGTTCCCCATCGACGTCAAGCTGGCCGACGTCGGCGGCCCGAGCGCCGGGCTGATGTTCGCGCTCGGCATCGTCGACAAGCTCACGCCCGGGGACCTGACCGGCGGCAAGTTCGTGGCCGGCACGGGCACCATCGACGACAAGGGCAAGGTCGGCCCGATCGGCGGCATCTCGATGAAGACGGTCGGTGCGCGCGACAAGGGCGCGGAGTTCTTCCTGACGCCCAAGGAGAACTGCACCGCGGCGGCCAAGGACACCCCCAAGGGGCTCACCCTGGTCAAGGTCGGCACCATAGGCGACGCCGTCAAGGCGCTGGAGAAGATCCGCAAGGGTGACACCGCCGGCCTCCCGAGCTGCAGCCCGGCAGGCCGCTCCTAGGACGGAGGCGCCCCGGGACCCCGGGGCCGGACGCGCACGCCAGGCCCGGGGCCTCAGTGGGCCGCGATCAGGCCTCGAAGGTCGCGGCCAGGGCCTCCGCGAGGCCCGGTACCAGCGCCGAGCCGGTGAGGACCTCGGACGTGGAGTCCTTCTCGCGCAGCCGCAGCGCCGACTCACGGCGTCCGTCGCGCAGCACGGCCACCGTCATCCGGACCTCCTGGCGGTCCGGGTGCTCGGCGACCCACGTGGCGAGCCGTGCCTCGTCCATGCCCGCGGGCTCGGACTCCTCGGCGGACGGCGGCAGCATCAGCCGCTCGACGGTCAGCGCACAGCCGGCCACGGCATCCGGCCAGGCGATGGTGGCCAGGAACTCGTCCAGCGGGGCGCCCGCCGGGATCTCGTCCTGTTCCACGGGGGTCAGTGACGCGCTGGTGGAGTCGTCGATGCCGAGCTGGGCGGCGAGCGAGGGCTCCTGCGCGCGCAGCTTGGCGGTGTCGACGAGGGCGAACAGTCGGGCCGGCTGATCCCAGCCGAGCCCGGCGCTGTACTCGTCGATCTCGAGCACGGCGCGGGTCAGGGGGTCGGCGGCGAGGGGGGTGCCGGCGGCGGGAGAGCCAGGAAGGTCAGTCATGCTCAACATCGTGCCTTGTGTACCCCGGAAAGCGGGAACTGAGTAAAGCCTTCGTAAGTTGCATCGGTGGGTCCTACTATCGCCGGGCCTGCTCCACACGACAGCGAACTTCGAGGTGCGCACCTTGGCTTTCCAGATGCCGGACCGCGGCGGAGGCCCGACAGGGCCACGGATCAGAGTCGGCCGACCTTCGCGGCGGGTCCGGACCCTGCTCATGACATTGGGTGTGCTGGCCGTACTGGCCATGCTCTTCGTGATGTTTGCAGGGTTTTGGACGGATTGGCTCTGGTATCGATCGGTCAAGTACTCCTCGGTCTTCACGACCACCCTGTGGACCAAGATCGGTCTGTTCCTCTCCTTCGGCGTCGTGATGGCGGTGGCCGTCGGCGTCAACATCTGGCTGGCGCACCGGCTGCGGCCGCCGCTGAGCGCGATGTCCATGGAGCAGCAGAGCCTGGACCGCTACCGGATGAGCATCGCGCCGTTCAAGAAGTGGGCGCTGATCGCGGTCACCGCGGTGGTCGGGCTGATCGCCGGTGCCTCCGCCTCCGGCGAGTGGCGCACCTGGCTGCAGTGGGTCAACGGCGTCCCGTTCGGCACGAAGGACCCGCAGTTCGGGATGGACGTCGCGTTCTACGCCTTCGACCTGCCCTGGTACCGCTTCCTGCTGAGCTTCGGCTTCGCCTGCGCGGTGCTGTGCCTGGTCGCCGCGGCGCTGACGCACTACCTCTACGGCGGGCTGCGGCTGACCAGCCCCGGTTCGCGGGCGACGGCGGCGGCGACCGGCCATCTGTCGGTGCTGCTGGGGATCTTCGTCTCGCTCAAGGCGATCGCGTACTGGCTCGACCGGTACGGCCTCGCGGTGAAGTCCAGTGGCCTGAAGTCGGCCGACAACTGGACGGGCCTGCGGTATGTCGACGCCAACGCCTATCTCCCGGCGAAGACGATCCTGTTCTTCATCGCGGCGATCTGCGCGGTGCTGTTCTTCGCCACCCTGTGGCGGCGGACCTGGCAGCTGCCGGTGATCGGCTTCGGCCTGATGGTGCTCTCGGCTGTCCTGATCGGCGGGCTGTACCCGGCGATCGTGCAGAAGTTCCAGGTCCAGCCGAACGAGCAGGCCAAGGAAGCGCCGTACATCAAGCAGAACATCAAGGCGACCCGGGACGCGTACGGCATCCAGGACTCCGAGGTCACGCCGTACAAGGGCGACTACCAGCCCACGGGCAAGGCGGACCGTCAGCGGCTGCGCGACAACGCCGACACCACGGCCGCGATGCGGCTGCTCGACCCGAACGTGGTCTCGCCGGCCTTCCAGCAGCAGCAGCAGGTGCGGGGGTACTACCAGTTCCCCTCCACCCTGGACGTCGACCGCTACAAGGACAAGGACGGTGCCGAGCAGGACACCGTCATCGGTCTGCGTGAGCTGAACATCGCCGGTATCCCCGAGCGCAACTGGATCAACGACCACTTCAAGTACACCCACGGCTACGGCGCGGTCGCCGCCAAGGGGACGGAGGCCGCCGAGGGCGGCGGTCCGAAGTACACGGAGTCGGATCTGCCGGCCAAGGGGCAGCTCGGCCGCTACCAGCAGCGGGTGTACTACGGCGAGAAGACCTCGCAGTACTCCATCGTCGGCGGTCCGCAGAAGGAACTGGATTACTCCGACGACAGCGGCGAGAAGAGCTACAGCTACCAGGGCAAGAGCGGTGTCAACCTCGGGAACCCGGTCAACCGTGCCGCGTACGCGGTGGCGTTCGGGGAGCCGCAGATCCTCTACTCCGGCGCGATCGGCGAGGGTTCGCGGATTCTGTACAACCGCACGCCCAAGGAGCGCGTCGAATCCGTCGCGCCCTGGCTGACCATCGACGGCGACGCCTATCCGGCGGTCATCAACGGCCGGATCAAGTGGATCGTCGACGCCTACACCACCAGCAACGGCTATCCGTACGCCTCGCGCACCACCCTCGGGGACAGCACGGCCGACTCGCTCACCGACGGCCAGCGGGCGGTGGTGGCCCAGCAGAACCAGGTCAACTACATCCGTAACTCCGTCAAGGCGACCGTGGACGCCTACGACGGTTCGGTGAAGCTCTACCAGTGGGACGCCAAGGACCCGGTCCTCAAGACCTGGATGAAGGCGTTCCCCGGCACGGTCGAGAAGAAGAGCGCCATCAGCCCGGCGCTCAAGGAGCACCTGCGCTACCCGCAGGACCTCTTCAAGGTGCAGCGCCAGCTGCTGACCACGTACCACGTCAAGGACCCCGGCACCTTCTACACCGGCTCCGAGCGCTGGCAGATCCCGAACGACCCGACCACCAAGTCGGGCAACGCGGTCCCGCCGTATTACCTGAGCATGAAGATGCCGGACCAGAAGAACCGCGCGTTCTCGCTGACGACGACCTTCACACCCAACAAGCGCGACAACCTGGGTGCGTTCATGGCCGTCGACGCCAACGCGACCAGCGCGGACTACGGCAAGATAAGGCTGCTGAAGCTGCCGTCGGAGACTCCGGTGCCCGGCCCGCAGCTGGTGCAGTCGAAGTTCAACTCCGATCCGGTCATCGCCAATGAGCTCAACATCCTCAAGAAGTTCGGCGACTCGGAGATCGAGTACGGCAATCTGCTGACCGTGCCACTGGACGGCGGACTGCTCTATGTCGAACCGGTATATCTGCGCGGTGCCAACACCAATTACCCGCTCCTGAAGAAGGTGTTGGTGAGCTACGGCGACAACAAGCCCGTCCTGGAGGACTCCCTCAAGGACGCGCTGGACGTGGTCTTCGGCAAGAAGGCGCCCAGTACGGGCACCGAGCAGCCACCGGGTGGCGGCGACACCGGCGGCGAGCCACCGTCCGACCAGACGGTGCAGCAGGCCCTCGCCGACGCGCAGAAGGCCTACGAGGAGGGCGAGAAGGCGCGCGCCGGGGGCGACTGGGCCGGTTACGGCGAGGCCCAGAAGAAGCTGAAGGCCGCGCTGGACCGGGCGGCGAAGGCGTCCGAGAAGGGCGGCAAGCCGGGCAGCTGAGCCTGCCGGCCCCTGTCCCGGCCTGTGGCCGTCGGTGCGAACCGGCGGCCACGGAGCCGCGTCGGCACGGGGCCGTCCGCCACCGTGATACCTTGTGGACACAACGACGCGGGGTGGAGCAGCTCGGTAGCTCGCTGGGCTCATAACCCAGAGGTCGCAGGTTCAAATCCTGTCCCCGCTACTGAAAGACGAAGGCCCGGATCTTCAGCGATCCGGGCCTTTGTCGTGTGTTCAGACGGATACCGGCGAAAGGCCGGGTCGCGCGGCTCATGTGGGGAAGGTGTGTGCTTGAGTTTGACAAGTCGTCGTGTCGGGAAGTCGACAAACCGCTGAAGTGACCTCACTGGCTGCGGTATACCAGGTGTACGCGGGTTACAGGTGATGCGACGATGGGGCTTATGGGGGACAAGGCAAGGTTGTTGGAGACGGACCGGTTTGTGCATGCGCCCGACGACGGGCGCGAATCCGACCTGCAGATGGACGCGATGGAGGCCGCCGAGGCGTCCGATGCCGTGACCGAGTCCGGCCACCGCCGGGCCGCCGAGGCGGGCGACACCGCCGCGATGAGCGCGCTCGGCGCGATGCTGCTGCGCCGCGGTGACCTCGACGGCGCCGAACCGCACCTGCGCTCCGCGGCCGCCGCCGGTGACCGCGCCGCGGCCAACAACCTGGGCGTCCTGCTCCACCAGCGGGGCTACGGGGACGAGGCGGCCGGCTGGTGGCGGATCGCCGCCGTGGCCGGTTCCGCCGCCGCCGCGCACGCCCTCGGGCGCCACTACCGCGAACGCGGGGACGAGCCGGCCGCCGAGTACTGGCTGCGCCAGTCCGCCGAGTCCGGCCACTGCCTGGGCGCCTACGCCCTCGCCGACCTCCTGGAGCACCGCGGGGACATCGGCGCCGAGCGCTGGTTCCGTACGGCCGCCGAGCGCGGCCACCGCGAGGCCGCGTACCGCCTCGCCCGGCTCATCGAGGAGGGGCACGAAGCGGACCACCGCGCCGTCCCCGCGTACGGGGAGCTGAACCAGCAGGAGGAGGCCGAGCAGTGGTACCGCCAGGCCGCCGCGCGCGGCCACCGGCGGGCCGCGCTGCAGCTGGGCACGCTGCTTGAGGAGCGCGGTGACGTCCAGGAGGCGGGGCGCTGGTACCTCTCCGCCGCCAAGGACGGGGAGGCGCGCGCCGCCTGTGCGCTGGGCTTCCTGCTGCGCGACGCGGGGGACGAGGAGAGCGCCGCGGAATGGTGGCGGCGGGCCGCCCAGGACGGCGATGGCAACGCTGCCAACGCGCTCGGTGCGCTGCACGCCGACCGTGGCGAGCTGCAGACCGCCGAGCGCTGGTACCGCGTCGCGCTCGACGCCGGGGACGTCAACGGCGCCTACAACATCGGGCTGCTCTGTGCCGAGCAGGGCCGGGACGGGCGCGGTGAGCAGTGGTACCGCCGGGCCGCCTACGCCGGTCACCGCGAGGCCGCCAACGCGCTGGCCATCCTGCTGCTCCAGCGAGGCGACGCCTCGGGGGCCGAGCCGTGGTTCTCCAAGGCGGCCGAGGCGGGCAGTGTCGACGCCGCGTTCAACCTGGGCATTCTCTTCGCCGGGCGGGGCGCGGAGCGTATGGCGCACACCTGGTACGAGCGGGCGGCCGCGGCCGGGCACACCGAGGCGGCGCTCCAGGTCGCCATCGTGCAGCTGCGCGACGGTGAGCTGCAGGACGCGGAGCGGAATCTGCGCTGTGCGGCCGGTGGCGGCAGCGCCGAGGCGGCCTTCCGGCTCGCGGATCTCCTCGACCGCCGGGCGACGGCCGCGGGTGAGGGGCTGGCGGACAGCGAGCGTGCGGCGGACGACGAGAGCATGCAGTGGTACGAGCGGGCCGCGCGCCAGGGCCACCGCCGCGCTCAGGTCCGGATTGGCATGTTCGCGGCGGCTCGTGGCGAGACCGTCGAGGCCGCCGAGTGGTACCGCGCGGCGGCCGAGGCCGGCAGCCGCAACGGTGCCTTCAACCTCGGGCTGCTGCTGGCCCGTGAGGGCAGCCTTCCGGAGGCCGCCCTGTGGTGGCAGCGCGCCGCCGAGGCCGGGCACGGCCGGGCGGCCCTCCGGCTGGCGCTGCTCGCCGCCCGGCGCGGAGCGCTCGCGGAGGCGCAGAGCTGGTGTGCGCGCGCCGTGGAGCTGGGGCCGCCGGAGGTGGCGGAGCGTGCGGCGCGACTGCGGACGGCGCTCCAGGAGGAGCTCAGCGCATAGCGGGCGGCGGTGCCGCCGTCCGCGCTCCGGGACCGGGCCCAGCGGCCCGGTCCCGGGGCCCGCGGAAGGGATTTGCGCTGGTCGTCGGGCCGGGGTTAGAGTGTGGAACACAACGACGCGGGGTGGAGCAGCTCGGTAGCTCGCTGGGCTCATAACCCAGAGGTCGCAGGTTCAAATCCTGTCCCCGCTACTGAAAGACGAAGGCCCGGATTCCATGGGAATCCGGGCCTTCGTCGTGCTCATCCACGAAGTTCGGTGCCGACCGCCTCCGCGTACCTGCTGCGGTCGACGAGCCGGCCCTCCGGCACCGGTGCCCCCCTGGTGACGTCGGCGGCGCGGTAGGCCTTCTGGAGCCGGTTCACGGCGCCCTTCTCCGGGGCGGCGTCCATCAGCTCGGCGAGTTCGGGCCCGGTGGGGTCCGGTGGCCGGAAAGTGCGGCCCGCCGGCGATATGGCGGTCCGTCAGGTTCGGGCAAGGCGTGTGCGGGCATGCGTGTGCGGTGTGTGCAGGCGTGGGGGTGTGGTGACGGAAGCCGGGGCGAGGGGGCGTGCGGGCGCGCGAAGAAGCCTGCGGCCGGGTGGGCGCGGGCTCGGTGGGGCGTACGGCGTGACGCGGGGGAGCGGCCGGGAGAGGGGCCGGCTCCCCGTGGCGTCAGGACGGGGCGCTGCAGTTGGGGCAGATGCCCCGGTAGGTCACGGTGACCTCGGAGACCTGGAAGCCGTAGCGCTCCGGCTCGGGCAGCGCGGACAGCGGGTCGCCCTGGAGGTGGACGTCCCGGATCGTGCCGCACCGGGAGCAGACCAGGTGCTGGTGGTCGTGGTGGGCGTTGGGGTCGTAGCGCTTGGCCCGGCCGTCGGTGCTCACCTCGATCACCTCGCCGAGCGACACCAGCTCGCCCAGGGTGTTGTAGACCGTCGCGCGGGAGATCTCGGGGAGCCGGGCGGAGGCCCGTGCGTGCACTTCGTCGGCGGTGTAGTGGACGTGGTCCCCGTCGAGGACCTCGGCGACGACGCGTCGCTGCGCGGTCAGCCGCCAGCCGCGTCCCCGGAGCCGTTCAAGCAGGTCACTCATGCCATTCACCTATCAGTCAGATAGAGCCAGGGTAGCAGCGGTCGTCCATCACCGGATCGGGTACGAGTTTCGCCTCCTTCTTGACTTAGACAATGTCCAATGTAGGATCGTGACCGGCGCAAGCCAAGGGCAGGTGGAGAAGACTTTTCAGGAGGCGCACGTGTCGGTAGAGAGCACCGCTGGACCGCTGACCACGGAGTCCGGTGCCCCGGTGGGGGACAACCAGAACAGCGAGACGGCCGGCATCGGCGGACCCGGCCTCATCCAGGACCAGCTCCTGATCGAGAAGCTCGCGCACTTCAACCGTGAGCGCATCCCGGAGCGCATCGTGCACGCCCGCGGCGCCGGTGCGTACGGCACCTTCACGGTGACCGCCGATGTGACTGAGTACACCCGCGCGGACTTCCTCTCCGAGATCGGCAAGCAGACCGAGACCTTCCTGCGCTTCTCGACGGTCGCGGGCAACCTCGGTGCCGCTGACGCGGTGCGTGACCCGCGCGGTTTCGCGCTGAAGTTCTACACCGAGGAGGGCAACTACGACCTCGTCGGCAACAACACCCCGGTGTTCTTCATCAAGGACGCCCTCAAGTTCCCGGACTTCATCCACACCCAGAAGCGCGACCCCTACACCGGCTCCCAGGAGGCGGACAACGTCTGGGACTTCTGGGGGCTGTCGCCCGAGGCCACCCACCAGGTCACCTGGCTGTTCGGCGACCGCGGCATCCCCGCCTCGTACCGCCACATGAACGGCTACGGCTCGCACACCTTCCAGTGGAACAACGAGGCCGGCGAGGTCTTCTGGGTCAAGTACCACTTCAAGACCGACCAGGGCATCAAGAACCTCACCCAGGACGAGGCCAACAAGCTCGCCGGCGAGGACCCCGACAGCCACCAGCGCGACCTGCGCACGGCCATCGAGCGGGGTGAGTTCCCGACCTGGACGGTGCAGGTGCAGATCATGCCCGCGGCCGACGCGGCGCAGTACCGCTTCAACCCGTTCGACCTCACCAAGGTCTGGCCGCACGAGGACTACCCGCCGATCGAGATCGGCAAGCTGGAGCTCAACCGCAACCCGCAGAACGTCTTCGCCGAGGTCGAGCAGTCGGTCTTCTCCCCGCACCACTTCGTGCCGGGCATCGGTCCGTCCCCCGACAAGATGCTCCAGGGCCGCCTCTTCGCGTACGGCGACGCCCACCGCTACCGCGTCGGCATCAACGCCGACCACCTGCCGGTGAACCGCCCGCACGCCACCGAGGCGCGCAGCCACGGACGGGACGGCGTGATGTACGACGGCCGTCACGCGGGCGCCAAGAATTACGAGCCCAACAGCTTCGGCGGTCCGAACGAGACCGGCCGCCCCCTGTGGCAGCCGGCCACCGTGACCGGCCCCACCGGCGAGCACGTCGCGCCCTCGCACGCGGAGGACGACGACTTCGTCCAGGCCGGCACCCTCTACCGGCTGATGGCCGAGGACGAGAAGGAGCGCCTGATCAACAACCTGGCGGGCTTCATCTCCCAGGTCTCCCGCGACGACATCGCCCAGCGGGCGGTCGAGAACTTCCGCAAGGCGGACGCGGACTACGGCAAGCGGCTCGACGCCGCGGTCCAGGCCCTGCGCGGCTGACGGGCTGCCTTTGCGGCCAAGCCTCCCCAGCCGCTCTCGCGGAGGTGGTTGCGCGCCGTGGGGTTGCTCGATTGCCGCTTGCCGTAACAGGCGGAGAGGCCGGATGCCATGGGGCTCCGGCCTCTCCGTGTGTGCTGTCGGTGTGCCCCGTCTCAGGCGGGCACGGCGCGGGCTCGTTCCGTGGCGGGGGACCAGCAGCGGATGATGTCGCGTACGGACACCACGCCGACCGGTTCCTGGTCGTTGAGCACGATCAGGTGGCGGAAGCCGCCGCGCACCATCGCGTCCGCGGCGTCGGCCAGGGTCCAGTCCGGAGCGGCGAAGACCACGTCCGGGGTGGTGTGGGTCTGGGCGGTCTCCCGGTCGGGGTTCTCACCCGCGCCGAGGGAGTTGAGGATGTCGCGCTCGGTGAGGATGCCGATGCCGCTGTTGTCGTTGTCGAGGACCACGGCCGCGCCGATGCGGCGGGCCGCCATCAGCTGCGCCGCCTGACGGAGGGTGTGAGCGGGCCCGATGGTGAGGACCACCGTGCTCATGGCGTCTTTGACGTACATGGGCATGGAGTGGAGCCACCTCCTTGGTGAATGTGCTTGCGAAGGAATTCACAAGTTCACAAAGTGGGGGATTCTCATGTTCACATGCCTCCGCCGATGCAACAAGGGGGAACTGTTGGACGGTTGTCCGAGGATGCGCTCCGTCGCAGGTCAGTGCGGGGAGTCGCCGAGGTAGCCGAGCAGGTCCTCGTGCAGCAGGCCGTTCGAGGCCGCCGCGTTGCCGCTGTGCGGGCCCGGCTTGCCGTCCAGGCCGGTGAACTGCCCGCCGGCCTCCTTCACCACCACCGCGCAGGCCGCCATGTCCCACAGCGACAGCTCCGGCTCCGCGCAGATGTCCACCGAGCCCTCGGCGATCATCATGTACGGCCAGAAGTCGCCGTAGCCCCGGGTGCGCCAGCAGTCCCGGCTCAGGTCGAGGAAACCGGGCAGCTTGCCGCGCTCCTCCCAGCCGGTCAGCGACGAGTACGCGAACGAGGCGTCCTGGATGCGGCCGACCTGGGAGACCCGCAGCCGGGTCGCGGAGGTCAGGCTGCGGCCCGTGAAGGCCCCCAGGCCGTCGGCGGCCCACCAGCGGCGGTTGAGTGCCGGTGCCGAGACGATGCCGACCACCGGGCGGTCGCCGCCCTCCCCGCGCTCCATCAGCGCGATCAGCGTCGCCCAGACCGGCACCCCGCGGACGTAGTTCTTCGTGCCGTCGATCGGGTCGATGATCCAGCGGCGCGGCCCCGCGCCCTCGCTGCCGAACTCCTCGCCGAGCACCGCGTCCCGTGGCCGGGCCCGCTGGAGCTGGCCGCGGATCAGCTCCTCGGCGGCCTTGTCCGCTTCACTCACCGGCGTCATGTCCGGTTTGGTCTCGACCTTGAGGTCGAGTGCCTTGAAGCGCTCCATGGTGGCGGCGTCCGCGGCGTCCGCGAGCACATGGCCGAGACGAAGATCATCGTGATAGTCGGGCATGGGCGAACAGTATCCATTGGTATACGCCGGAGTCACACGGCCGTGCGCCGCCCGGCGTGTGGCGGTCCGTGCGCCGCCGGTGCGCCCCCGCTGCGGCGGCCCTTGACAGTATCTGGCGGTGCGTCAATTCTGTGCCCACACCGGTCACCCGGGGCCGGCGGCCGGGGAGGCGACGGATGCCCGCAGCGCGTGAATCCCTGCTGGACGCGGCCTACGCGGCGCTGACCGAACGGGCCTGGCCGGCCGTGCGGATGGTCGATGTCGCGGCCGCGGCCGGGGTGTCCCGGCAGACGCTCTACAACGAGTTCGGCAGCAAGGAGGGGCTGGCCCGCGCCCTGGTCCGCCGGGAGACCGACAACTACCTCGCCGGGGTCGCGCGGGCGCTGGACCCGAGGTCCACGGCCGCCGGTGCCCGGGGTGACGCGGCGGGCCGGGTGGCGGCCGCGGCGGCCTGGACGCTGCGGACCGCGCGCGCCAACCCTCTGGTCAGGGCCGCACTCACCGGCTGCTGGAACGACCGGCTGCCGGCCCCTTCGGCGGCCGCCGAGGCCGCGCCGGCCCGGGCCGCCGGGGCCGGCATCCCCGCGCAGCGGGCCGCGCCGCCGGGTAACGGGCCGCTGCCGGGGCCCGCCGAACTCGTCGGCCGGTTCTGCGCTCAGGCGGTCGCGGCGCTGGAGCCCGACTGGCCCGAGGAGGCGCTGCCCGCCCTGTGCACCGCCTGCGAGACCGCGGCGCGGCTGACCCTGGCCTGTGTGGTCGCGCCGGTGACGCCCGGGGCGGGGCCGGCCCCGGGGCGCGTCCCGGCCCGGTCGCGCCGGGAGCTGGAGACCGAGGCGGTGTCCCGGCTCGTACGGGGTGCCTTCGCCCGGATGCCGGGCGGCGTGCCGCCGGGGGAGTGCCGCTGACGGGCTTTCACGGAGGCGGGGGTGAAGGGCCGGTGCGCGGGGGGCCGGGTCAGTGCGCCGAACCCGACAGCTGGAGTCCGACCACCCCGACGATCACCATCGTGATGGAGACGAGTTTCAGGGTGGAGACCACGTCGCCGAGGAAGACCATGCCGTAGATCGCCGTACCGGCCGCACCGATGCCGGTCCACACCGCGTACGCCGGGCCGACGTCGAGGCGGCGCAGCGCCAGCGTCAGCAGACCGAAGCTGCCGAGGGCGAAGGCCGCGAACGCGATGGTGGGGAAGAGGCGGGTGAAGCCGTGCGAGAGCTTGAGGCAGACCGCGAAGCCGGTCTCCAGAATCCCCGCCACCACGACCAGCAGCCACGCCATCGCCATGTCCCATTGCCTCCGTCAGCCAGGGCCTGTCCGGCGGACAGACCTTGGGGCCTGTCCCGGGTGAGCGACGACGGGGCGTCAGAATCACTCCCTACGGCCCCTTCCGGGCGATCAGGGCGTGATGGACCGCTGCGCCGACCTTGGTGTGATTATGCCTTTACGTCGGAGGGGCGGGGGCAAACTTCGGCGATCAGTCGCCCTCGCGTCGTTCCCGGGTGGCCAGGAGCCGGCGCAGGGAGTAGAGGCGGGCCGGATCGGCGTGGCCGTCGGTGACCCAGGCGTCCAGCGCGCAGTCCGGTTCGTCGTGGCTGCACGCGCGCGGGCAGTCCGCGGTGCCCGGCTCCAGGTCGGGGAAGGCGTGGATGACCCGGGACGGGTCGACGTGGTGCAGTCCGAAGGACCGGACGCCGGGGGTGTCGATGACCCAGCCCGAGTCGTCGGGCAGCGGCAGCGCCAGGGCGGAGGTGGTGGTGTGCCGCCCGCGGCCGGTGACCGCGTTGACGTGCCCGGTGGCCCGGCGGCGCTCCGGGACCAGGGCGTTGACCAGGGTGGTCTTGCCGACGCCGGAGTGCCCGACGAAGGCCGTCATACGGCCCGCGAGCGAGGCCCGGATGTGTTCGGCGGCGCTGCCGTCGGCGAGTTCGTCGCGGTTGGTGACGAGGTAGGGGACGCCGAGCGCGCCGTAGGACTCCAGCAGAGTGTCCGCGGAGGCCAGATCGGACTTGGTGAGCACCAGCAGCGGGTCGAGGCCCGCGTCGTAGGCGGCCACCAGGCAGCGGTCGATGAGCCGGGGGCGCGGCTCGGGGTCGGCGAGCGCGGTGACGATCGCGAGCTGGTCGGCGTTGGCGACGACGACCCGCTCGAACGGGTCGTCGTCGTCGGCCGTACGGCGCAGCGTCGAGGAGCGCGGCTCGACCCGGACGATGCGGGCGAGGGTGTCCTTGGTGCCGCTCAGGTCACCGACGACGGCGACCCGGTCGCCGACCACCGCGCTCTTGCGGCCCAGTTCGCGGGCCTTCATCGCGGTGACCGTACGGCCCTCGATGAGACAGGTCAGCCGGCCCCGGTCGACGGTCAGGACCAGGCCCTCGCCGGCGTCCTCGTGCTTGGGGCGGATGTTGGTGCGGGGGCGGTTGCCCTTGGGGTTGGGGCGGACGCGGATGTCGTCCTCGTCGGGGTTCTTTCCGTAGCGGCGCATGGTGGCGTCAGCCCTCAGCCTCTCCGGGCGGACACGGCCGCCGGGTCGAGCATGTCCGACCACATCGCCGGGAAGTCCGGCAGCGTCTTGGCGGTGGTGGCGACGTTCTCCACCCGCACGCCGTCGACGGCCAGGCCGATGATCGCGGCGGCGGTGGCCAGCCGGTGGTCCTCGTAGGTGTGGAAGACCCCGCCGTGCAGCGGGCGCGGCCGGATGTGCAGACCGTCCGCGGTCTCGGTGACGTCGCCGCCGAGCTCGTTGAGCTCCTTGGTGAGTGCGGCCAGCCGGTCGGTCTCGTGCAGCCGGAGGTGCGCCACCCCGCGCAGCGTGGAGGGGGAGTCGGCCAGCGCGGCGACCGCGGCGATGCCGGGGGTCAGCTCGCCGACCTCGCTCAGGTCGACGTCGATGCCGTGGATACGGCCGCTGCCGGTGAAGGTCAGCCCGCGGTCGGTCAGCTCGCAGGAGCCGCCCATGGTGGTGAAGATCTCGCGCAGCGCGTCACCGGGCTGCGTGGTGTGCTCGGGCCAGTCCGGGATGGTGACCCGGCCGCCGGTGACCAGCGCCGCGGCCAGGAACGGCTGGGCGTTGGACAGGTCCGGCTCGACCACCAGGTCGCGGCCGAGCAGGGCGCCCGGAGTGACCCGCCAGACGTTGGGCTCGCCGCCCGCCTCCGGGGTGTCCACCTGCGCGCCGACGCTGCGCAGCATGTCGACGGTCATCCGGATGTGCGGCATGGAGGGCAGCGCCGCGCCCACGTGCCGTACCTCGACGCCCTGGTTGAAGCGCGGCGCGGACAGCAGCAGCGCGCTGACGAACTGGGAGGAGGAGGACGCGTCGATCTCGACCCGGCCGCCGTCCAGGCCGCCGCTGCCGAAGACCGTCATGGGCAGCGCGCCGCGGCTGTCGTCGTCGATGCGGGCGCCCAGGGCGCGCAGCGCGTCGATCACCCCGCCGAGGGGGCGTTCGTAGGAGCGCGGGTCGCCGTCGAAGCGGATCGGGCCGTCGGCGAGGGCGGCGACCGGCGGCAGGAAGCGCATGACCGTTCCGGCGTTGCCGACGTCGATGGTGGCCGGGCCGTGCAGCCCCGCCGGGATCACCCGCCAGGCCTCCCCGCCGCCGCCCGGCCCGGCGGCGTCCGCGGAACCGGCGGAGCTGGAGGACGCGGTCTCCTCGATGCCGACGCCCAGGGTGCGCAGGGCCTCGGCCATCAGGAGCGTGTCACGGGAGCGCAGCGGGCGGCGCAGCCAGCCGGGCTCGGCGGAGAGGGCGGCCAGGACCAGACCGCGGTTGGTGACCGATTTGGAGCCGGGCACGGTGACGGTTGCATCGACGGCCCCGGAGGCGAGGGGGGCGGGCCACAGGGCGGGATGTGCGGGGCTCTCGGTCATGCCCTTACTTTAATGGCTGAGCAAGGGTGCCGATCTTGATCAAAAGCGGCGTACACCCCGGGGAAACGCGGCACGGTCGGGGCGCTCACGTGCCGGAAGCGCCCGCAGGGCGGGAGCACCGGCCGGGCCGGTGCGCGAACCGGCCTACGGCGCGGGGCGGTTGACGTCAGACCCCGAGCAGCCAGCGCCCGCCGCCGATCAGCGAGCACAGCGTCACCACGTGGAAGAGGCCGAGCCAGACGAACGCCGGGACGTGCGTCAGCCGCGCCAGCTGGTCCGGATCGGAGTCCACGGCCCCTCCGTGCCGCCGCTTCCCCTGGAGCTCGAACGGCGGCCGCACCCCGCCCAGCAGCAGGAACCACACCACCAGATACGCGAACGCCGCCTGCACGTCCGCCGTCGTCAGCCAGGAGACCAGCACGAACGCGGCGCCGGTCAGCACGACCGTGAGCACGCCGTAGGCGTTACGGATCATGACCAGCATCGCCAGGAGCAGCGCGGTGGCGCCCCACAGCAGCGCGGTGATGTGCCCCGCGGCGAGCAGCGCGGCGCCCGCAAGACCGAGCAGGGACGGCGTGATGTAGCCGGCCGCTGCGGTCAGCACCATGCCCAGACCGGTCGGCTTGCCGCGCGAGACGGTCAGCCCCGAGGTGTCGGAGTGCAGCCGGATGCCGTCCAGGCGGCGGCCGGTGAGCAGCGCGATCAGCCCGTGCCCGCCCTCGTGGGCGATGGTGACGGCGTTCCGCGACAGCCGCCAGGGGGTGCGCGGGACGACCGCGCCCAGCGCCAGCACCGCCGTGGCGATCACCAGCCAGACCGAGGGATCGGGCTGGGTCCCGAACACGCGGCTCCATATGTCCGTGAGGTGGTCGGTGTCCATGTCTCCCCTTCGTGTGGCATGGCAGTGTGGCATGCATGTGCGGTAGGTATGCAGCGAGTCGTCGCCCCGAGGAACTGGTGGGGCTCTTCGGCGTGCGGCAGTGGGAGCCGGCGGAGACCCTGGCGCCCAACTGGAACGTGGCCCCGACCGACCCGGTGCACGTGGTGCTCGAACGTCCCCTCAAGGGCGCGGCGGCCGAGACCTTTCCGCCGGGCGGTCCGGTGCGCCAGCTGCGGGCGCTGAAGTGGGGCCTGGTCCCCTCGTGGTCGAAATCACCCGAGGGCGCCGCGAAGATGATCAATGCGCGGTCCGAGACGGTGCACGAGAAGCCGTCGTTCCGGCAGGCCTTCGCGACCCGCCGCTGCCTGCTGCCCGGTGACGGCTATTTCGAGTGGGTCACCGACGCCGCGGAGCGGCAGCTGGAGGAGCAGGGCAAGAAGAAGCGGCCCCGGAAGCAGCCGTACTTCGTGACGCCCGCGGACGGCTCCGTGATGGCGATGGCCGGGCTGTACGAGTTCTGGCGGGACCGGACGCTGCCCGGCGACCACCCGCTGGCCTGGTGGGTGACCTGCACCGTCGTCACCACCGAGGCCGAGACCACCCCGCTGGCCGGGGCGGACGGCGGCAGCGGGCCGCAGGCGCTGGCCGACATCCACCCCCGGATGCCGCTGGTGCTGACCCCGGACCGCTGGGACGCCTGGCTCGACCCGGCCCGTACCGACCCGGACGCGGTGCGCGAGCTGCTGACGCCGCCGCCGGCCGGGCTGCTGCGCGCCCACCCCGTCCCGACCGGTGTCAGCAACGTCCGCAACAACGGGCCCGAGCTGCTCACCGAACTCGACGGGCCCGAGGTGGGCACGCTGTTCTGAGCCGCCGCGCCCGGACCGCCGCGCCGCCCTTCCCGGTGCGGTGCGGGCAGGATGGGCGTATGAGCACTGCGGCGAAAGAGACCGAGACGGTCGGGACACCGGCGGGCGACGCCCGGATCACCTGGTACCGCGCGGCGCGGCCGGCGCGGGCCGTGGTGGCGCTGAGCCATGGCGCCGGCGGCGGTATCGAGGCGCGTGACCTGCGGGCCCTGGCGGCCGTGCTGCCGGACCGCGGCTACCCCGTGGCGCTGGTCGAGCAGCCGTGGCGGGTGGCCGGCAAGAAGGTGGCGCCCGCGCCGAAGACCCTGGACACCGGCTGGACCGCGCTGTGGCCGGCGCTGGAGAAGCCGGGGCTGCCGGTGGTCGCCGGCGGCCGGAGCGCCGGGGCCCGGGTGGCCTGCCGTACCGCGCGCGAACTGGGCGCGCGGGCCGTGGTGGCGCTGAGCTTCCCGCTGCACCCGCCGGGCCGCCCGGAGAAGTCCCGGGCGGACGAGCTGACCGGCGCCGGGGTGCCGACGCTGGTCGTCCAGGGCGGGCGCGATCCGTTCGGCCGGCCGGCGGAGTTCCCGGCGGGGACGGAGATCACCGAGGTGGCGCACGGCGATCACGGTTTCGCGGTGCCGAAGAAGGCGGGCGTGGACGAGGCGGGGTCGATGGCCGTCCTCACGGACGCGGTGGCGGACTGGCTGGACGGGATGTTCGGCTGACGGACCGGGCGGCCGGGGCGGCGGCCGTGCGGGCCGGGAACCCGTGGGCCGGGGCGCTGTCCGGCGGGGCGCCGGGCCCCGCGCCGCGGCCCGGCCGGCTCAGTCGCCCCGGCCGCGCGGGCGGGCCCGGACGTGCATCCGCTCGCCCTGCCTGCCGAAGAGGCTCAGCAGCTCCACGGGCTCGTCGCCCGCGGGCCCGAACCAGTGCGGCAGCCGGGTGTCGAACTCCGCCGCCTCCCCGGCCCGCAGCTCCACCTCGCGGTCGGCGAGCAGGAGCAGCAGCCGCCCGGACAGCACGTAGAACCACTCGTAGCCCTCGTGCGTGCGCTGCTCACGCGGGCCGCCGACCGGGTCCAGGATCAGCTTGAACGCCTGGAGCGCGCCCGGCTGGCGGGTCAGCGGAACCGCGGTCCTGTCGCCCATCCGGATCGGCGCCGCCCGCACCCGTGGATCGCCGACCTCCGGCGCCCCCACCAGCTGGTCCAGCGGTACCTGATGGGCCTGTGCCAGCGGCAGCAGCAGTTCGAGGGTGGCCTTGCGGCCGCCGGACTCCAGGCGCGACAGGGTGCTGACCGAAATGCCGGTCGCCTCGGAGAGCGCGGTCAGTGTCACCCCGCGCTCCTGGCGCATCCGCCGCAGCCGCGGGCCCACCTCCGCCAGTACGCGTTCGTACGCGGTGTCGTCCACCTTTCTATTGCTGAAGCGGCAAGCCGCTTTGTCAAGCCCTCGGGGGCAGCCTGGGGAGTCCGCCCGGAAGCCGCTCGCACGGTCGGCACGGGAGGCCGCCGCACGCCGGACGGAATTCCGTCCGAAACCTTGACAGCGCGGCGGGAATGCCGTGGCGGGCGCGGCTGTTGTGCCATACGTACCGCCCGAGTACGTCCGGTGAAGCACGAGGAATGGGAGTCCGCCGCATGGGAATCGCTTGCCCGGCCCGCCCGGCCGCCGACCTGCCGTGGTCGCAGATGCAGGTCACGCAGCCCGCCCTGGCTGGAGCGGCGGCCGCACCGGATCGTCGTCTATTCTCCGAATCGGGTGGGTCCGCATCCGGACCCCGGACGGTGTTGGAGGAGGTGGGTCCGGTCACCGGTACCGACGCAGGGACCGACGGCACGGCTGAGAACAAGGCCCAGGAGAGCGCTGTCGAGCGCAACGCACGCTTCGAGCGGGACGCGCTCACCTTCCTGGACCAGATGTACTCCGCCGCGCTGCGCATGACGCGCAATCCGGCCGACGCGGAGGACCTGGTGCAGGAGACGTACGCCAAGGCGTACGCGTCCTTCCACCAGTTCCGGGAGGGCACCAACCTCAAGGCGTGGCTCTACCGCATCCTCACGAACACCTTCATCAACTCCTACCGTAAGAAGCAGCGTGAGCCCCAGCGCAGCGCCGCCGAGGAGATCGAGGACTGGCAGCTGGCGCGCGCCGAGTCGCACATGTCGACCGGGCTGCGCTCCGCCGAGTCACAGGCGCTCGACCACCTCCCCGACTCCGACGTGAAGGCCGCGCTCCAGGCGATCCCCGAGGAATTCCGCATCGCGGTCTACCTGGCGGACGTGGAGGGCTTTGCGTACAAGGAGATCGCGGACATCATGGGGACACCCATCGGCACGGTGATGTCCCGTCTGCACCGCGGCCGGCGCCAACTGCGGGGCATGCTGGAGGATTACGCCCGTGACCGCGGGCTGGTCCCGGCGGGGGCGGCGGCCGGTGACCCGGAGGCCGCGCAGACGTCGGACGCGCACGACCGGAAAGGCTCGGGATCATGAGCTGCGGAGAGCCGCACGAGAAGGACTGCTCAGAGGTCCTCGACCACCTCTACGAGTATCTCGACCGGGAGATGCCCGCGGGGGAGTGCGCAGACTTCCAGGTGCATCTCGACGAGTGCTCGCCGTGCCTGGAGAAGTACGGCCTGGAGCAGGCCGTCAAGAAGCTCGTCAAGCGCTGCTGCGGCCATGACGACGTCCCCAGCGATCTGCGCTCCAAGGTGATGGGCCGGATCGAGCTCATCCGGGCCGGGGAGACCGTCCCGGAGGTGAGCGTGCTCGAACAGGCCACCAGGGAACAGGCCGAGCGCGAGCAGTCGGATGCCGCCGCGGAGGAGGCGACCGGTCCGGCCGGCGCCACCGGCTCCACCGATGCACGTACCGAGGCCGCACGGGCCGAATAACGCGGCACATCACCCCAAGGGGTGAGGGCTGGGGCGCTCGTCCCGCCCGATCCGCTGATCCGCCTTCCCCGGCGCCCCCGCGCCTCTATTCTCACCGACCCGAGCGCACTGCCGATGCGGTGCGACGGGGGTCCCCGGCTCCGCACGAGCCCGGGGGAGCGGTGGGCAGGGCGAGGAGGGCGCGATGCGAGGACTTCCGGCGGCCGCACGGGGCTATATCGGCTGCGCCGCACTGGCCGCGGCGCTGTGTGCCGCACCCGCCGCGGGACTGGGCGCCGACGCCCCCTGGAGCAGCGCCCTCGCCCTGGCCCTCCTGTACGGACTGTGCGAACAGCTGCGCCGCAGCCCGCCGCCGGGCGGCCGGGCCCCGCACGGCACGGGCCCTGGGGCGTCAGGCGGCTTCCCCGCCGGCTGGGCCGGCCCCGTCCTGCTCGCCGGGGTCTTCCTGCTGCCGCCGCCGCTGGCCGCGCTGGCCGCCGTCCCCGGTGCGCTGATCGCCCCGGCCGCGCCGCGCTCGGCCGCCACCCGCAGGCTGTGGCACGCCGCCGAACTGGCGCTGGCCTGCTGCGCGGCCGCCGAGGTGTTCCGGCTGCTCGGCCCCCACCCGCTGTCCGCACCGCGGTTCCCCCTCCTGCTGCTGCCCGCGGTGGCGGCCGCGGCCGCCTTCTGCGCGGTGCTCGCGGCACTCGACGGCGGGGTGCTGGCCACCGCCGAGCGGCACCCCGTCCGCACCGCCTGGCGCGGGCTGCTGACCCGCTCGCTGGGGCCGCACCTGGTGCACGGCCTGGCCGGGCTGATGATGGTGGTCCTGTGGCGCAGTCCGTACGGGCCGCCGGCGGCGCTGCTGGTGCTGTTGCCGATGTACCTCTCCTGCTGGGTCTTCGACCGCTACCACCGGGAACGCGCCGCCCACCAGGCGACCATCCGCGCCCTCGTCCAGGCCGTGGACATCAAGGACCGCTACACCCGCGGCCACAGCGAGCGGGTGGGGCGCGCCTCGGTGATGATCGCCCGGGAGCTGGGCCTGCCGGAGGACCGGATGGAGGCGCTGCGGTTCGCCGGCATCCTGCACGACGTCGGCAAACTCGGCGTCCCCACCCGGCTGTTGCGCAAGGACGGCCCGCTGACGCCGGAGGAACGCCGGGTCATCGAGCTGCACCCCGAGTACGGGCACGAGATCGTGCGCGGCATCGGCTTCCTGGAGGAGGCGCGGGCGGCGATCCTGCACCACCACGAGCGGCTGGACGGCAGCGGCTACCCCTACGGGCTGAGGGGCCATCACATCCCGGAGGTCGCACGGGTGGTGGCGGTCGCTGACGCCTTCGACGCGATGACCTCGACCCGTTCCTACCGCCGGGCCCGGCCGGTGCCGGCGGCCGTGGCGGAGCTGCGCAGGTGCGCCGGCGCGCAGTTCGACCCGCGGATGGTCCGCGCGCTGGCGGCCTCCCTGGACCGCCACGGCTGGCAGCCGGACCTGGTGACGGCGGCGGGCCCGGAGTCCGGCGCGGGATACGTCCCGCCGGCGGACGCCGGGGACGGGCTGCCCGCGCCGGTGGTGCCCGTACGGGTGCCCCCCGTGCCGCATCCGGAACGGGCCGGGCGGGACGGCACACGGTGAGCGGCGCCGCACAGGAGCCCCGGCGCGGCCGTCCGGCCGGGCGCCGCGCGGCGGAGGCGCGCGGGGACGGCGCCCCGCGCACCGTGCCGCCGGGCCGGTGCGGCCGCGGGGTGGTCGCCGCGGTCCACATCCCGGCCGGCGCGCTGGCGGCCTGGTCACTGGGGCGGACGCTGTGGGACGGGCTGGCCGAGCCAGGGCTCGCGCTGGCCTTCGGGGTGTTGATCACGGTCGGCGAACTGGTGGGCCGGGGCCCCGCCCCCGCGGCCGGGGGCGCACGGGGGCCGGGGGCGCGGGAAGGCGCCCCGCTCGGCGCGGCCGGTGCCCTCGCGTACGCCCTGCTCGGCGAGGCCGGCGGACAGCCGACCACCCATGGTGTCCCGCAGACCGTGGCCGTGGTCCTGGCGGCCGGGCTGGTCGGCCTCGTCCCGCGGCTCGCGCGCGGCCAGGGACCCGCGCTCGACCGCCTCGCCCGCCGGGTGCTGACCACCGGTTTCGCCGCCACCTGCTTCCAGCCCCTCTACAACACCGGGACGCTGGGCTCCTGGGGCGCCTCCGGGCCGGTCTACCCGTTCGTCCTGATCGCCCTGCTCGCGCTGACCGCGCTGTGTGACGCGGTCCTGGTGGCCGCGCTCGTCCGGGCCCGTACGGGCTGGCCGTACGGGCCGCTGCTGCGCGACGAGTTGCGGGCGCTGCCCGGCATCGGCTCGGCGGTCTGCGCCACCGGGGTGGTCATCTCGCTGGGCACCGCGGTCGCCGGGCTCTGGGCGCTGCCGGTGCTCTGTCTGCCGCTGCTGCTGACCCAGTTCGCCGTCCGCCGGTTCGCGGCGGTCCGCGCCACCTACCGCCAGACCATCGCCTCGCTGGCCCGTGCCACCGAGATCGCCGGCTACACCCCGCACGGCCATGCCCGCCGGGTGGCCGCGCTCAGCCGCGCCGTGGGCCGTGAACTCGGCCTGAACGCACCGGAGCTGGACGTCCTCGAATACGCCGCGCTGATGCACGACATCGGCCAGCTCTCGCTGCTGGACCCGGTGCCGGACGGGGCGACCGCGCCGCTGCCGCCCGACCGGCAGCGCCGGATCGCGCTGCTGGGCGGCGCCGTGGTCCGGCAGACCGGTGTCCCCGCCGAGGTCGCGGTGATCGTCGAGCGGCAGGCCGATCCGTACCGCGAGCAGCCGGTCACGGCCCGTATCGTGCGCACCGTCAACGCCTACGACGACCTGGCGGGGGAGACCGCGGGACCGGGCGGCCCGCTGCGCGCCCTGGAGCGACTGCGGCTGTCCACCGCGCACGACCACGAGCCCCGGGTCGTCGAGGCGCTGGCCAGGGTGCTGGCCTGCGGTGGCGGCGCCGCGGGAGGTGGCGCCGGGTGAGGCGGCCGACACCGAGCGGCCGGGGCCGTGCCCGCGCTGCCTCGCCCGCCGCGCCCTTGTGGTCGCTTATGTCCGCCAAGGCCGTAAAGGTCGATGGTCTGGGGATGCCGGACTCCCGGCGGCATCCCACCCGAGTCCCACCCGCGTCCCATCCGCCCCAGCCGTCACACCCCCGTCGTTGAGCCTCCGCACGGCCCCGTACGTGAGGGAACCCATGGGTAATGAGCGGCCTCCGAGATGGGCATGGTTGGATGCGAAGGGAGTCCCTCTCAGGGGATTCAGGGGGCCGGAACAGGGCAAGGAGCCGCAGGGGGCGGCAAACCGGGCTGAGCCCGACGGCAATCTGTGGCAGGTTGTCGAGTAGGCGCCCCAGAAGGCCCCGGACGCCTCTCGGGACACCTCCGGAGCGGCATCAAGAGCAACCAGCAGGCGGGAATCGTGAGGATCTTCGGCAAGGTACGGCACCGGCCCTCCGCCTCGTGGCGCCAGGCGACCGACCGCGCTTTCACGCTGATCGGCGACGGCCGTTACGAGGACGCGGGAGCGCTGCTGACCCGCGCCGCCGACATGGAACCGTGGCTCTCGGAGTCCTGGTTCAACCTCGCCCTGCTGCACAAGTTCCGGCACGACTGGGAGCAGGCACGGGCCGCCGGGCTGCGCGCGGTCGCGCTGCTGGACCGCGAGGCCGGGGCGCCCGACTGGTGGAACGTCGGCATCGCCGCCACCGCCCTCCAGGACTGGCCGCTGGCCCGCCGCGCCTGGCAGGCGTACGGCCTCAAGGTCCCCAGCGGCGGGTCCCCGTCCGGCGAACCGCTCGGTATGGCCCTGGGCAGCGCCGCGGTGCGGCTCTCCCCCGAGGGCGAGGCCGAGGTCGTCTGGGGCCGCCGGCTGGACCCGGCCCGTATCGAGGTGCTGTCGATCCCGCTGCCGTCCTCCGGGCGGCGCTGGGGCGAGGTGGTGCTGCACGACGGCGTCCCGCACGGCGAGCGGACCACCGCGGCGGGCCCCTCGTACCCGGTCTTCGACGAGATCGAGCTGTGGGCGCCCTCCCCGGTCCCCACCTGGGTGGTGCTCCTGGAGGCCGCCACGGAGGCCGACCGGGACGCCCTGGAGCGGCTGGCGGCCGACGCGGGCTTCGCCGCCGAGGACTGGTCCTCCTCCGTGCGGCTGCTGTGCCGTACGTGCTCGGAGAGCCGGATGCCCAGCGACGAGGGCGAGGGCGAGCACCTCGACCCGCACGACCACAGTGAGCCCGGCCACCCCGGACCGCTCGGCCACCGCACCGCGGGCTCCGGTTCGCTGTGGGTGCCGGAGCGCGAGTGCGGGATCGCGGCGCCGTCCGCCCTGGTGCGCGGCCTGCTGGACGGCTGGGTCGCGGACAGCCCGGACACCCGGGAATGGCGGGATCTTGAAGAGGTCTGCTGAGGGGCCCGCCGCGTCCCCGTAGGCTGTAGGGCGACTATCAGGGTTTTCAGGAAGGCGTACGGCGGAGATGGCCCAGCAGCCTGTGTTTGATCAAGACGGTGACCGGCGCGTGGACGAGGAGTTCGTCGACGACGTCACGGACACCGAGGAGCGGGAGACCGCCCACCGTGAGCGCGGCACCTCGCGGCCCATCACGGTCGTCGGCAACCCGGTGCTCCACAAGGAGTGCAAGGACGTCACGGCGTTCGACGACGAGCTCGCGCAGCTCATCGACGACATGTTCGCCAGCCAGCGCACCGCCGAGGGCGTGGGCCTGGCCGCCAACCAGATCGGTGTGGACCTGAAGGTCTTCGTCTACGACTGCCTGGACGACGAGGGCGTCCGGCACGTCGGCGCGGTCTGCAACCCGGTCCTGGACGAGCTGCCCGCCGAGCGCCGGATTCTCGACGACTCCAACGAGGGCTGCCTGTCCGTGCCCGGCGCCTACGCCGAGCTGGCCCGCCCCGACTACGCCGTGGTCCGCGGCCAGGACGCCAAGGGCGAGCCGATCGCGGTCCGGGGCACCGGCTACTTCGCCCGCTGCCTCCAGCACGAGACCGATCACCTCTACGGCTACCTCTACATCGACCGGCTCAGCAAGCGGGACCGCAAGGACGCGCTGAAGCAGATGTCCGAGCGGGAGCCCCGCTACCCCGTCGTCGCCAACGACTGAGACGGCGCGGGCGCCCGGCGGACCGCCGGGCGCCCGGCCGCGTCAGGACGGGCTCTGGTAGGCCTGCCAGACCTTCGGCGGGAGGGCCGTCCCCAGCCCGCTCCTGGCACCGCCCACGCCCTGCATCGGCAGCAGCGCGGGGGTGCCCGCCTTGTTGCGGAACATGGTGACGGCGGTGGTCGGCTCGTTGCCGTCCGCCGCGCCGGGCACCCTGTCGGGGCGGACGCGGCTCCAGGCGTCCCCACCGGTGACCGCACCCGGGTCCGGGGCGGCCCACGGGCTGCCGATGAACCACGCCGACTTCATCCGGTCGTCCGGCTCCGTGCGGCCGGCCGCCACCGGCATGTCCAGGGCCGCCCCGTCCGGCCCGCCCAGCGTGCGCCGGCCCACCGAGTGGAGGGCGGAGGTCACCTCCTGGGCGACCCCGGCGTCGAGGACCTGCTCGGGCTCGGGACGTGCGAACCCGGACACCTTCTTGCCGTCGTGGGTCATCCGGGACACCGCGTACGGCTCGATGTGCAGCCCGCCGTTGGCGAAGGTGGTGTAGGCGCTCGCCATCCGGATCGCGCTGGGCGCCGAGGTGCCCAGCGGGAAGGTCTGCTCCAGCTGCGCCATGCTCTCCTTGCGCATCCCCGTGTCCACCGCGACGTCCCGTATCCGCTCCAGCCCGATGCGCGGCCCGGCCTGCACGAACGGCGCGCTCTGGCCCTTGACCAGCGCCGCCCGCAGCGTGTCGTCCCCGGCTTCCCGACCGTCGCCCGGGGCCGTCCCACCGTCCTCGCCGTCCTTGGTGTCGGTGGTGTCGGTGGCGTAGACCTGCTTCTGGAGCGCGGCCGCCAGCACGAACGGCTTGAAGGCGGACCCGGCCGGGACCGCCATGGTGTCCGCGTTGTTGCTGAAGTGCTCGGTGGCGTCGGCGCCGCCGTACACCGCGACGATGGCGCCGTCCTTCGGACGCACGGAAGCCGCACCGAACTGCACGAAGGTGTCGGCGCTGCGGTGTTTCGGGTCGATGTTCTCCCGGCGGACGTCCTTGACGGCCTTTTCCAGGCGGTGCGTGCGCTGTTTGTCGAACGTGGTGTGAATGCGGTAACCGCCGAGCGCCAGGTCCTTGTCGGTCAGCCCGGTGCCGGCCTTGATGAACTTATTGGCGACATCGACGAGATAACCGGTCTGCCCGGCCTGGCTGGTGGGTTTCGACAGCTCCCGGGGCTCGGGGAAGGTGCGGTACTTCGCGCGCTCCTGCCGGCTCATCTTCCCGGTGGTGACCTGCCGGTCGAGAATCCACTTCCAACGGGCCTCGGCCCGCTGGTGATTGGCCTTGCTCAGCCCCGGGTCGTACTGCTCCGACCCCTTCAGCACGGCGGCCAGCAGGGCTCCCTGACTGGGGTTCAGCCGGCCGGCGTCCACGCCGTAATACGCATGGGCGGCGGCCTGGATGCCGTAGGAATCCCGCCCGAACCAGCTGGTGTTGAGATAGCCGCGCAGAATGTCGTGCTTCGTCTTCTGGTTGCTCACCTTCAGCGAGATGATGAATTCCCGCACCTTGCGGGTGAGCGTCTGGTCCTGCGAGAGATAGGTGTTCTTCACATACTGCTGGGTGATGGTCGAGCCGCCCTGGGTCTCCCCGCCGGAGACCGCGCTGACCAGGGCGCGGCCGATGCCCTTGAAGGAGACACCGGAATCGCTGTAGAACGTGGCGTTCTCCGCCGCGATCACGGCGTTCTCCACCGAGTCGGGCACCTTGTCGAGTGTGACGCTCTGCCGGTTGACGGCGCCGACGCTCACCATCTCGCTGCCGTCCGCCCAGTAGTAGACGGTGGCTTCCTGGCCCGCCAGTTCGTTCTCGCCGGGCACGTCGATCTTCGCGTACACCACGGCGAACAGCCCGGCCAGAGCGAGCACACAGAGCGAGACGGCGCCGAGCCACTGGCGCCATGACGGCAGCCAGCGGCGCGGGCCGACTCGCCCCTGCCGCGGATAGTCGAGGAACCGGCGACGCCCCTTCGTTCCCTTCATGCCCGGATAGACCCGGTGACACCGGCTCCGGTTGCCGAGGTAACAGAACGCTCACAAACGGCGTGTCGCCGCGGCGAAGGGGCGTCGCACGTGCTGCGTGCGGACGCTTCCTAGAAGTCGTCGTCGAAGGAGACCGACCCCTCGACGGCGACCTGGTAGGCGGACGCCCGGCGCTCGAAGAAGTTGGTCAGCTCCTGGACGTTCTGCAGCTCCATGAAGGAGAACGGGTTCTCCGAGCCGTAGACCGGGGCGAAGCCGAGCCGCTGCAGCCGCTGGTCGGCGACGCACTGGAGGTACTCGCGCATCGACGCGGTGTTCATGCCCGGCAGCCCGTCACCGCACAGATCGCGGCCGAACTGCAGCTCCGCCTCGACGGCCTCCTTGAGCATCTCGGTGACCTGCTGCTCCAGCTTGTCGTCGAAGAGGTCGGGCTCCTCCTCGCGGACGGTGTCCACCACCGAGAACGCGAACTCCATGTGCATGGACTCGTCGCGGAAGACCCAGTTGGTGCCGGTGGCCAGCCCGTGCAGCAGCCCGCGCGAGCGGAACCAGTACACGTACGCGAAGGCGCCGTAGAAGAACAGCCCCTCGATGCAGGCCGCGAAGCAGATGAGGTTGAGCAGGAAGCGGCGCCGGTCGGCCTTGGACTCCAGCCGGTCCATCTTCTCGACCGAGTCCATCCACTTGAAGCAGAACTGGGCCTTCTCGCGGATGGACGGGATGTTCTCCACCGCAGCGAAGGCCGCGGCACGGTCGTCCGGGTCGGGGAGGTAGGTGTCCAGCAGCGTCAGATAGAACTGGACGTGCACGGCCTCCTCGAACAGCTGACGGCTCAGGTACAGCCGCGCCTCGGGGGAGTTGATGTGCTTGTAGAGCGTCAGCACGAGGTTGTTGGCGACGATCGAGTCACCGGTCGCGAAGAACGCCACCAGCCGGCCGATCATGTGCTGCTCACCCGCGGAGAGCTTGGCGAGGTCGGCGACGTCGGAGTGGAGGTCGACCTCCTCCACGGTCCAGGTGTTCTTGATGGCGTCCCGGTAGCGGTCGTAGAAGTCCGGGTACCGCATCGGACGCAGGGTCAGCTCGAAGCCCGGGTCGAGGAGGTTCTTCGTGCCGGTGGTGGCGGTGTGCGCGGCGGCGGCGTTCTTCTCGGGTGCGGTGGTCATTACTGGCAGGCCTCGCAGGACTCGGGGTTTTCCAGGGAGCAGGCGACCGCTTCGGGGTCGGTGGCCTGCTGCGGTACGGGGGCGGTGGCGGCGGCCGCGCCGCCGCGCGCCGACTGGGCGATCCGGGTCGCCGGCCGGGAACGCAGGTAGTACGTCGTCTTGATGCCGCGCTTCCAGGCGTAGGCGTACATCGAGCTGAGCTTGCCGATGGTCGGCGACGCCATGAAGAGGTTCAGCGACTGGCTCTGGTCGAGGTAGGGCGTACGCGCCGCGGCCATGTCGATCAGCGCGCGCTGCGGGATCTCCCACGCCGTGCGGTACAGCGCCCGGACCTCCTCCGGAATCCAGGCGACGTCCTGCACCGAGCCGTTGGCCTCGCGCAGCGCGTCCCGGGTCCGGGCGTCCCACAGCCCCAGCGCCTTGAGCTCCTCGATCAGATACGCGTTGACCTGGAGGAACTCGCCGGACAGCGTCTCGCGCTTGAAGAGGTTGGAGACCTGCGGCTCGATGCACTCGTACACGCCCGCGATCGAGGCGATGGTCGCGGTCGGCGCGATCGCCAGCAGCAGCGAGTTCCGCATGCCGGTCGTGGCGATCCGGGCGCGCAGGGCCGCCCAGCGGTCCGCCCAGCGCGGCTCGGCGTCCGGGTAGTGGTCCGGGTGCAGCACACCGCGGGCGGTGCGGGTCGCGGACCACGCCGGGTGCGGGCCGTGCCGCTCGGCGAGGTCGGCGGACGCCTCGTAGGCGGCGAGCATGATCCGCTCGGAGATACGGGTCGACAGCTGCTGCGCCTCGGGCGAGTCGAAGGGCAGCCGCAGCCGGAAGAAGACGTCCTGCAGGCCCATCAGGCCCAGACCCACCGGGCGCCAGCGGGAGTTGGAGGCGCCCGCCTGGTCGGTCGGGTAGAAGTTGATGTCGACGACGCGGTCGAGGAAGGTGACGGCGGTGCGGACCGTGGCGTCCAGCTTCTCCCAGTCCATCTCCCCGTTGTCACCGAGGTGCGCGGCGAGGTTGACCGACCCCAGGTTGCAGACCGCGGTCTCCCCGTCGTTCGTCACCTCCAGGATCTCCGTGCACAGGTTGGACGAGTGCACGACCTGGCCGGGCTCGGCGGTCTGGTTGGCGGTGCGGTTGGCGGCGTCCTTGAACGTCATCCAGCCGTTGCCGGTCTGCGCCAGGGTGCGCATCATCCGGGAGTACAGCACCCGGGCCGGGATCTGCTTGAGCGCCCGCCCGTCGGCCTCCAGCTTGCGGTAGGCGGCGTCGAACTCCTCGCCCCACAGGTCCACCAGCTCCGGGGCGTCCGACGGCGAGAACAGCGACCAGTCGGTGTCCGCCGCCACCCGGCGCATGAACTCGTCCGGAATCCAGTGCGCGATGTTCAGGTTGTGCGTACGGCGCGCCTCCTCACCGGTGTTGTCGCGCAGCTCCAGGAACTCCTCGATGTCCGCGTGCCAGGTCTCCAGGTAGACGCAGGCGGCGCCCTTGCGCCGGCCGCCCTGGTTCACGGCCGCGACCGAGGCGTCCAGGGTGCGCAGGAACGGCACGATGCCGTTGGAGTGCCCGTTGGTGCCGCGGATCAGCGAACCGCGGGCACGGATGCGGGAGTACGACAGACCGATGCCGCCCGCGTGCTTGGAGAGCCGGGCGACCTGGTGGTAGCGGTCGTAGATCGAGTCCAGCTCGTCCAGCGGCGAGTCCAGCAGGTAGCAGGACGACATCTGCGGGTGGCGGGTGCCGGAGTTGAAGAGGGTGGGGGAGGAGGGCAGGTAGGACAGCGAGCTGGTGAGCCGGTAGAGCTCGGCGACGTCGTCCAGCGCGCGGTCGCTGTGGTCCTCGGCGAGACCGCAGGCCACCCGGAGCAGGAAGTGCTGCGGGGTCTCGACGACCTGACGGGTGGTGGGGTGGCGCAGCAGGTAGCGCGAGTGCAGCGTCCGCAGCCCGAAGTACCCGAAGCGGTCGTCGGCCCCGTCGGCGAGCGCCTGGTCGACCAGCGCGTCCAGCCGGGCGGCGTGCGCCCGGACGAACTCGGCGGTCTCGTCGGCGATCAGCCCCTCACGGTGGCCGGTCTCCACGGAGGCGGAGAAGGAGACCGCCCCCTGTCCGGCCGCCTCCTCCGCGATCGCGAGGGTGAGCAGCCGCGCCGCGAGCCGGGAGTACTGGGGCTCGTCACCGATCAGACCGGCCGCGGCATCGATGGCCAGCGACCGCAGTTCGGCCTCGTCGGAGCCGGCGTGCCGGCCGCGGAGGGCGGCGGCGGCCACCTTGCCGGGGTCGGTCGCGGTCAGGTCCTCGGTCAGCCGGGTCAGGGTGCGCAGCAGGGCGACCCCCGGCCCGTCCTCGCCCGGTCCGCCGTCGGCGGAGCCGGGAGGCGTGGCCACCACGGGCGGCACGACCTCGGCGTCTGACGCGGGCTCCGTTGGCGCGATGGTCACGTGATGCTCTCCCTCACTCGGCGGGGGCCGGGAGGGGCGGGCGCGACGGGCGCACGCGAGCGTGCGGCACCCCGTGACGGCAGGGGTGCGCGGGCACACCGCGCGGCGTCCACCGGCCCAACCCTCGGGGCCCGGACGTATCGACGTCCGCACCCATGGCGGGCGCGGGCGTACCGTCGGCAGGTCCTCGGACTGCACGGGCGCGCCCCCGGCACCGTGATTCCGGCCGGCCGGGCGCGCTCCTACACCGTTGCGGGACAGTTCCGGATTCCCACCGGATTCCCCTGCGGCGACAGCGAGGACGAGCATACATGTGGTGGTGGCCCCTCAAGCGCACCCCCATATCTAGTGTGTCGTGAGTGATCACACAGTGCCTGTCAGTGGCCTCGGCTATGGTCGGTCGGACGTTCCCGGCCCTGCCGGGAGGAGGGGGAGGAGGCCCCATGACGACGCTCGTCGACCGGCCGCATGTCGCGGAGACCGCGCATTTCGAAGAGTTCGCCCGGATACTCACCAGCCGGGAACCGCGCGCGCGGCTGGAGTTCATCGACGGCAAGATCAGGAGCAAGGCCGTCCCGGACGCGCACCATGGTCGCATCCTGGAGTGGCTGACCCGCCACTGCGCTCAGGCCCGTCCCGAGCTGCGCCTCCACCTGGACCAGGGGCTCAAGGTGCAGGCAGACCGCCGCGGCCGCGCCCGTCCTGACGGCGAACTCGCCCCCAGCGGCGCCTTCGTGGGCCAGGGGATATGGGCCGATCCCGACCCGGTGCTCATGGTCGTCGCCGTTACCTGCCATGACGCGGACACCGATCAGCGCGATCGGACGGAGAAGCCCCGGGTGTTCGCCGGAACCGGCATCCCGCTCTACCTCCTGGTCGACCGGGAAGCCGGTCAGGTCACGGTCCACAGCGAGCCCAGCGGCGGCCGCTACACGGTCATGGCCACCGTGTCGTGCGGCAGGAAGCTGCACCTCCCCGACCCCGTCGGCATCACCCTCGAAACCGAGCAGCTGAAGAACTGGGTGAACTGAACCCGCGCACGGCAACGGGCCGCCGCGTCCCGAAGGATGCGACGGCCCGGGGCCGGTAGCCGGACGGCCGGTGGCTCAGTGTCCGGCCGGTGCCTCCGCGGCGGCGGGCGGGAGGTCGACGGTGACGCCCTTGTCGCCGGCGTCCGCCGTGTAGTCGGCGGGGCTGGTCTCGTCGATGCCGTCGGGGACCTTCGCGGCCTTCAGGGCGACGGTGAGCACGACCGTGACGACCACGTTCAGGACGAAGGCGGTCAGACCGATGTAGCCGATCTCACCGATGCCGGGGATCTCCTTGCTGGAGCCGCCGAAGTGCGCCTGGGTCGGGCTGGCGACGCCGTAGGCGGCGAGGGTGCCGTAGAGCATGCCGGCCGCCCAGCCGGTGAGCAGCGCCCAGCGGTGGAACCAACGGGTGAACAGCCCGCCGACCAGGGCCGGCATGGTCTGCAGTATCCAGATGCCGCCCAGCAGCTGGAAGTTGATCGCGACGGTCTTGTCCATGGTGAGGACGAAGGCCAGCGCGCCGACCTTCACCAGCAGCGAGACCAGCTTGGCGACCTTGTGTTCCTGCTCGGGAGTGGCGGCCGGCTTGAGGAAGTCCTTGTAGACGTTGCGGGTGAAGAGGTTGGCCGCGGCGATCGACATGATGGCCGCGGGCACCAGCGCGCCGATACCGATCGCGGCGAACGCCACCCCGGAGAACCAGCTCGGGAACATGTCTTCGAACAGCTGCGGGATGGCCAGCTGCGGGTTGCCCTGGATGTCCGTACCGGCCTTGATCGCCATGAAGCCGAGCAGCGCCAGGAGGCCCAGCATCAGGGAGTAGAGCGGGAGGATGGTGGTGTTGCGGCGGATCACGTTGCGGCTGCGCGAGGACAGCGTCGCGGTGATCGAGTGCGGGTACATGAAGAGCGCCAGCGCGGAGCCGAGCGCCAGGGTGGCGTACGCCCACTGCGCGTTGGGCCCGCTGGTCAGCTCACCGCGCGGCTTGCCCGCGACCGGGCCGGGCTCGGCGAAGGCCTTGCCGGCCGAGTCGAAGATCGCGTCGAAGCCGCCCAGCTTGATCGGGATGTAGATGATCGCCACGGCGATGACCAGGTAGATCAGCCCGTCCTTGACGAAGGCGATCAGCGCCGGGGCGCGCAGCCCGGAGGAGTAGGTGTAGGCGGCCAGCACCGCGAACGCGATCAGCAGCGGCAGGTCCTTGACGAACCAGTTGGTGTGCTCGCCGCCGCCGATGCCCATCACGTCCAGGACGGCCTGGATGCCGACCAGTTGGAGGGCGATGTACGGCATCGTGGCGAGGATGCCGGTGAGCGCCACGGCCAGCGACAGGCCCTTGGAGCCGAAGCGGCCGCGGACGAAGTCGGAGGTGGTGACGTACCCGTGCTTGTGCGAGACCGACCACAGGCGGGGCAGGAAGGTGAAGATCAGCGGGTAGACCAGGATCGTGTACGGCACGGCGAAGAAGCCGGCCGCACCCGCCGCGTAGATCGCCGCCGGAACGGCCACGAACGTGTAGGCGGTGTACAGGTCGCCGCCCAGCAGGAACCACGTGATCCAGGTGCCGAAGCTGCGTCCGCCGAGCCCCCACTCGTCGAGGTTCTCGGACTGCTCGGCCTTGCGCCAGCGGGCGGCCAGGAAGCCCATGACCGTCACGGCCAGGAAGAAGAAGACGAAGACGGCCAGTGCGACGCCGTTGACGCCGTGTGTCTGGGAAGCGGCGAGCGGGGTGCCCGCGGCGTTCAGGGTCGCGGTCACTGGTCCGCACCCCCCTTGCGGGCACGCTGCTCACGCTGCACGAGCTTGTAGGCGAGGGTGGTGAGCGCGGTCGAGATCACGACCCACAGCATCTGGTACCAGTAGAAGAACGGGATACCGATGAACGTCGGCTCGATCCTGGCGTACGAACTCACCCACAGCATCGCCACGAACGGAGCGATCAGGCAGAGCCCGGCCACCACCCGTGTGGGCGTGACGACCTGTCTGCGATCCGGTGGTGCGGCTGACTGGGTCATGACCGTGGCTCCGTCCCCTGGCTGTCTCCTGTGATCGGTGGAATCTAAGGCAGGGCAGTGGCAGGCGTCACTAGCTGTCCGCATATCGGTATCAAGAATCCACCCGGCCGCGACCTGCGCCGTCGGCCTTTCGGCGGCGGACCGGGCGGCGGGACGGGGAGAAGCCCGGCCGGAGGGCGCGCCGCCCGGCCGGGCGGCGGGTCAGTCCGCGGGGCGGCGCAGCCGGGCGACGAACTTGTAACGGTCGCCGCGGTAGACCGAGCGCACCCACTCCACCGGCTGCTCCTGCGCGTCGAGCGAGTGCCGGGAGAGCATCAGCATCGGCAGCCCGACGTCCGTGCCCAGCAGACCGGCCTCGCGCGGGGTGGCGAGGGAGGTCTCGATGGTCTCCTCGGCCTCCGCCAGACGGACGTCGTACACCTCGGCCAGCGCGGTGTAGAGCGAGGTGTACTTGACGAGGTTCCGGCGCAGTGCGGGGAAGCGCTTCGCCGACAGATGGGTGGTCTCGATGGCCATCGGCTCGCCGCTGGCCAGCCGCAGCCGCTCGATGCGCAGCACCCGGCCGCCGGTCGCGATGTCCAGCAGCTCGGCGAGCCGGTCGTCCGCGGTGACATAGCCGATGTCCAGCAGCTGGGAGGTCGGCTCCAGGCCCTGGGCCCGCATGTCCTCCGTATAGGAGGTCAGTTGCAGGGCCTGGGAAACCTTGGGCTTGGCGACGAAGGTGCCCTTGCCCTGGATGCGCTCCAGGCGGCCCTCGACGACCAGCTCCTGGAGGGCCTGACGCACCGTCGTGCGCGAGGTGTCGAACTCCGTGGCGAGCGTGCGTTCGGGCGGGACCGGGGTGCCGGGCGGCAGGGTCTCGGTGATGTCCAGCAAGTGCCGCTTCAGGCGGTAGTACTTCGGCACCCGCGCGGTCCGTGTGCCGCCGCTCTCGGCGCCGCTGCCCCCGTCCGTGTCCATGACCCGCCTCTCCGACTCCTGTCGCGCTGCCGTCACCGGCTCCTCCGTACATAGCGGCTCACATCGTGGCACGGGTGGCTTTCCCGCGCTCGCTTGCAGGTCCCGGCCCGCGAGATGTCGGTCCGGTAACGGACCTGACAGCGACTCTTATACACCCTTGACACCCCAAAAGGTCTAGGCCAAGCTGCGGGCGCTGGTCTAAACCATTAAAGACCACACCCGGCCTTGGGGGGAGAGCGCAATGAAGCGTGGGCTCATAACGGCGACGGCGGTCGCGGGGATGCTGGTGGGGGTCGCTGCCTGTGGGTCCGGCGGCGGGAACGCGGGTGCGGACGGCTTCAAGGGGCAGAAGCTGACCGTCTGGGTGATGAGCGGTTCCAATCCGGCGCAGTGGACCGAGCAGGTCTCCGCGCAGTTCAGGAAGAAGACCGGCGCCACCGTCGAATTCAAGGTCCAGCAGTGGAACGGCATTCAGCAGAAGCTGAGCACCGCACTGTCCGAGGACTCCCCGCCGGACGTCGTCGAAATCGGCAACACCCAGACCGCCGCCTATGCCGAGGCGGGCGCGCTGGCCGAACTCGGCGATCTGAAGAAGGAGATCGGCGCCGGCTGGAACGACGCCTTCAACAAGGCGTCGCTCGTGGACGGAAAGCAGTACGCCCTGCCGTGGTTCGCCGGAAACCGCGTGGTGATGTACAACAAGCGGATCTGGGCGCAGGCCGGACTCAAGGGAACGCCCCGAACCCGTGGTGAACTCTTCAAGGCCTTCGCCGCCATCAAGAAGAAGACCGACGCCGAACCGCTCTATCTCCCCGGCCAGAACTGGTACTTCCTCGACGGACTGACCCTCGGCACCGGCGCCGACCTGGTGAAGCGCCAGGGCGGGAAATGGGTCTCCAACCTCGGTGACCCGAAGGTCGCCAAGGCCATGGACCTCTACAAGCGGTACCAGTCCTTCAGCACCGCCCCCAAGAACAAGGACGAGGCCACCCCGCAGCAGGCCGAGATCTTCGCCAAGGGCCGCACCGGCGCCCTCATCGCCATGGGGTACGAGGCCGCCACCGCCGTCAAGGCCAACCCGGACATCAAGGAGGACATCGGCTTCTTCACCATCCCCGGGGAGACCGCGGACAAGCCGGAGGGCGTGTTCCTCGGCGGCTCCAACTTCGCCGTCGCAGGAATGGGCAAGAACCAGGAACTCGCCAAGGAATTCCTGAAGGTGGCGCTGTCGAAGCAGAACGACCGGCAGATGGTGAAGGAGTCCGGCTGGACTCCGAAGTCCGCCGAGATGGCGGGCGCCGGCAAGGAGAATCCGGCCGTGGCGGCCGCCGCACCCGCGGCGGAGAAATCCGGGGGGACCACACCACTGATTCCCCAGTGGGCCGCCGTGGAGAACGTGCCGAACCCGATCAAGAGCTATATGACCGCCGTGCTGAACGGTAAGTCCCCGGCCGAGGCCGCCAAGGACATCGAGCCCGAGATCAACGCACGGCTCGCCAAGCAGTAGCGGACAACCGGTCGTGCCGGCGCGAGACCCTGCCGGCGCCACCGGACCGGCCGGCCCGTGCACCGCGGGTGCGCCGGGGGCCGGCGCGAAACCAGGCACACCGGACACGAGGGGGAGCAGGGCCGATGGCAGTGCAGCTCGACGGCGCGGTGGAACGGGCCGCGCCGCGGACCGGCAAGGGCGGCGCACCGCCCACCCGGCGCGGCGGAGGCAGCCGGCGGGCCGCGCGCGGCGCCCCCTACCTCCTGCTGCTGCCGGCCCTGCTCGCGACCGCCGTCCTCCTGGGCTGGCCCATGGTCCGCAACCTCCTGCTCTCCTTCCAGAACCTCAACATGAAGGAGCTGATCCAGCGCCTCACCGACTGGCGCGGGGCCGGCAACTACCAGGAGATCCTGGGCAGTGAGCAGTTCTGGCGGGTCACCCTGCGCACCCTCGTCTTCACTGCGGTCAACGTCGCCCTGATCATGCTCCTCGGGGTGCTGATCGGACTGCTGCTGGCGCGGCTCGGCACGACGATGCGCCTCACGCTCTCCGCCGCGCTGGTGCTGGCCTGGGCCATGCCGGTGATCGCCGCCACCACCGTCTTCCAGTGGCTCTTCGACTCCCGCTACGGCGTCGTCAACTGGCTCCTGGACCAACTCGGATGGCACTCCATGGCCCACTACGACTGGGTCGGCAGCCAGCTGTCGACGTTCTTCGTCATCACCGTGCTGATCGTCTGGCAGTCGCTGCCGTTCGTGGCCCTCAACCTCTACGCCGCCACCACGACCATCCCCAGGGAGCTCTACGAAGCGGCCCGGATGGACGGCGCCGGCGCCTGGCAGGTCTTCACCTCCGTGACCTTCCCTTTCCTCAAGCCGTTCTTCCTCGCCACGACGTTCCTGGAGGTCATCTGGGTCTTCAAGGCGTTCCCGCAGATCTTCGCGATCAACGAGGGCGGCCCCGACCGGCTCACCGAGACACTGCCGATCTACGCCTTCACCGAGGGCGTCGGCAACCTCCACTTCGGGATGGGCGCCGCGATCTCCCTGCTGACGATCGCGGTGCTGCTGGCCATGACCGCGTACTACCTGCGTCTGACGGTCAAGCAGGAACAGCAGGAGGAGGACGAGCTGTGAAGCGCTCTCTCGCCGGCCGTGTCTGGCCCAACGCGACGGCGGCCGTGCTCGCCCTCGGCTTCGTCTTCCCGGTCTACTGGATGTTCAACACGGCCTTCAAGCCGACCCGGGACATCATCACCGAGGACCCCGTGTGGTTCCCCGTCCACGGCACCCTGGAACACTTCGCGACGGCGGTGCACGCCCCGCACTTCTGGACCCTGGCGGGGAACTCGGTGCTGGTGACCGTGCTCGCCGTCGGCCTCTCACTGGTGATCGCCCTCTGCGGCGCGTTCGCCCTGACCCGGATGCGCTTCCGGGGCCGACGGGGCATCCTGCTGACCTTCATGGTCGCCCAGATGGCTCCCTGGGAGGTGATGGTGATCTCGGTCTACCTGATCGTCCGGGACGCGGACCTGCTCAACAGCCTGCTGCCGCTCACCTGCTTCTACATGGTGATGGTGCTGCCCTTCACCCTGCTCACGCTCCGGGGCTATGTCGCCGCGGTGCCCAGGGAGCTGGAGGAGTCCGCGATGGTCGACGGCTGCTCGCGCCGCCAGGCGTTCCTCAAGGTCGTCTTCCCGCTGCTGGCGCCCGGCCTGATGGCCACCTCGCTCTTCGGATTCATCACCGCCTGGAACGAGTTTCCGCTGGTGCTGGTCCTCAACAAGGAACCCGCTGCGGGCACCCTGCCGTTGTGGCTCTCGCAGTTCCAGACCCAGTTCGGGGACGACTGGGGTGCCACCATGGCAGCGGCCTCGACCTTCGCCCTCCCGGTCCTGGTCCTCTTCCTGATCCTGCAACGCAAGGCGGTCGGCGGTCTCACCTCCGGCGCAGTGAAGGGATAACACAGCTCATGACGCCTCCTGCGCCTTCCGCACGCTCCGCCGGCACCGTCACCCGCGATGCCCTCGCCGTCCTCCAGCCCGGCTTCACCGGCA
The DNA here is from genome assembly GCF_043199295.1 of Streptomyces sp. NPDC048612. Classification (NCBI taxonomy): domain Bacteria; kingdom Bacillati; phylum Actinomycetota; class Actinomycetes; order Kitasatosporales; family Streptomycetaceae; genus Streptomyces; species Streptomyces sp. NPDC048612. The sequence goes on along the minus strand of NZ_JBICVV010000013.1, from coordinate 148,118 downwards.
CCACCGCGCCCGACTGGCTGCTGCGCCGGCTCGGCGAGGGCCTGGTCTCGGTCGGCCTCTTCGGCCGCAACGTCGCCGACCCGGCCCAGCTCGCCGCCCTCACCGGCCGGTTGCGCGCCGAACGCGGGGAACTGCTCGTCGCCATCGACGAGGAGGGCGGCGATGTCACCCGCCTCGAAGTGCGGGGCGGCTCCTCCTTCCCCGGTAACCACGCGCTCGGCGCCGTCGACGACCCCGCCCTGACCCGCGCGGTGGCCCGCGAACTCGGCCGCCGGCTCGCCGACTGCGGCATCAACCTCAACTGGGCCCCCTCCGCCGACGTCAACTCCGACCCCGCCAACCCGGTGATCGGCGTCCGCTCCTTCGGCGCCGATCCGCAGCTGGTCGCCCGGCACACCGCCGCCTATGTCGAGGGCCTCCAGTCCGCCGGTGTCGCCGCCTGCACCAAGCACTTCCCCGGCCACGGGGACACCGCCGTCGACTCCCACCACGACCTGCCGCGTATCACCGCCGATCTGCCCACTCTCCGGGCACGCGAACTGGTGCCGTTCCGCGCCGCCGTCGCCGCCGGCACCCGGGCCGTGATGAGCGCCCACATCCTGCTGCCCGCCCTGGACAGCGAGCACCCGGCCACCCTCAGCCCGGCGGCGCTGCACGGCCTGCTGCGGGCCCCCGCCGCCGAGGGCGGCCTCGGCTTCGACGGGCTGATCGTCACCGACGGCATGGAGATGCGGGCCATCGCCGCCACCTACGGCATCGAACGCGGCAGCGTGCTGGCCCTCGCGGCCGGTGCCGACGCGATCTGCGTGGGCGGCGGACTGGCGGACGAGGACATCGTGCTGCGGCTGCGCGACGCCTTGGTCCGGGCGGTGCGCGACGGTGAACTGCCGGAGCAGCGGCTCGCCGACGCCGCGGCACGGGTGCGCGCCCTGGCCGGCCGGCCCCCGGGCGCGGACGCGGGGGAGGGGGCCGGGCCCGCGCCCGGCATCGGCCTCACCGCGGCCCGGCGCGCCCTGCGCCTCACCGTCACCGGCCCGTACGAGCCGCTGGCCGGTCCCGCCTACGTCGCCGCCTTCACCCCCCTCGCCAACATCGCCGTGGGCGACGAGACCCCCTGGGGCGTCGCCGCCGAACTGGCTCGTCTCCTCCCGGGCACCGAGACTGCCACCCGCACCGCCGAAGCCGCCGCCGCGGCCGACCCCGCGGCGCTGGTCGACGGCCTGCTCACCGCGGCCGCCGGCCGCCGTCTCGTCGCCGTGGTCCGCGACGTCCACCGCCACCCCTGGATGGCCGACGCGCTCCACCGCCTCCTCGCCGCCCGCCCCGACACCGCGGTCGTCGAGATGGGCGTCCCCCAGGCCCCGCCCCGAGGCGCCCTCCACATCGCCACCCACGGCGCCGCCCGAGTCTGCGCCCAGGCCGCAGCCGAAGCCCTCACGGGCCGGGGACCGTTTCCGGTCGAGTGAGCAGGTGGGCGGGTGCTGTTCTTCGGCGCCCACTGCTGCCTGTTTAGGGCCGGGCGCGGTCGACCGGCCGGCGGGCAGGGCCGCCCCTGGGGTGGTGTGGCCACGGGGATGCCACGGTCGGGCTCTACGACCGGGACCTCCGGTCGCGCTCTACGGTCGGGCCGTCCGGTCGGGCTCCCTGGCCGGGCTCACCAGCGGGTGTCTCTCACCCGCCCGCCCGGTACAGGACCAGTTGCCCGGCCCTTCGCAGGCCCACCGAACGGGCCCACCCGGACAGCCCTCCGGACCGCTTCGCCGAACGGCCCCGGACCTCACACCCGGCGAACCGCGCCTCCGGCACCCCCGGAACCCCTGCCGGTCAGAGCCCCTGCCAGTCCGGCTTCGCCGCATACGTGGCGCGGAAGTAGTCGGCGAGCTTCAGCTTGGCGGCGGCGGCCTCGTCGACGACGACCGTCGCATGGGGGTGGAGCTGTAGCGCCGAGGCCGGGACCAGCGCGGCGACCGGGCCCTCGACGGCATGGGCCACCGCGTCGGCCTTGCCCTCGCCGGTGGCGAGCAGCACCAGATGGCGGGCCTCCAGGATGGTGCCGATGCCCTGGGTGATGACGTGGTGCGGCACCTCGTCGAGGCTGTCGAAGAACCGGGCGTTGTCCTCCCGGGTCTGCTGGGTCAGGGTCTTGATCCGGGTACGTGAAGCCAGCGACGAGCAGGGCTCGTTGAAGCCGATGTGCCCGTCCGTGCCGATACCGAGCAGCTGGAGGTCCACACCTCCCGCCTCCCGCAGCGCACGGTCATACGCCTCACACGCGCCCTGCACATCCTTGGCCGCACCGTCGGGGCCCATGAAGGACTCCTCGCCCAGACCGAGCGGCTCGACCACCTCGCGCAGGACCACCGAACGGTAGGACTCGGGGTGCCCGGCCGGCAGACCGACGTACTCGTCGAGCTGGCAGATGCGCGCCCGTGAGGCGTCCACCGCGCCGGCCCGGACCTTCGCCGCCAGCGCCTCGTAAATGGGCAACGGGGTGGAGCCGGTGGCCACTCCGAGCAGTGCGTCGGGCTTACGGCGCACCAGGGTGGCGATGGCCTCCGCGATCAGCTCGCCGCCTGCCACAGCATCCGGAACGATGACAACTTCCACGCTTGGCCTGCCGTTCTGGAGAATGATCCATGTGGTATAGACCAATCTAGCAGAGCGCGACCCCCGGAACTCGTTGGCACATCCGAACGGCCGGACAAGTTTTCCGGGGTCCATCCATGCCGCCCCGGTGCCTGTCCGCCGCCATTGCCACACCACCCGCCGCACCGTCAGGCATCAGGACATCGGACCTACCGCCGGACACCTTCCGTCAGAGCAGCGCGCCACCCGTGGCGTCGATCCACTGGCCGGTCACCCAACGGCTGTCGTCCGAGGCGAGGAAGGCCACGATGTCGCCGATGTCGGTGGCCTCCGCGACCCGGCCCAGCGGGGATATCTCGCTGACCCACTGCCGCGCCGCGGCATTGGCCGCGCCCCGCAGCCAGCCGGCGTTCATATCGGTGTTCACCGCCCCGGGCGCCACCGCGTTGACCGTGATGCCGCGCGGGCCCAGCTCCTTGGCCAGTGTCGAGGTGAACACGTCGATCGCGCCCTTGGCCATGGCGTAGGCGATCAACTCGGGCTTGGCCGCGCCCCGGGTCAGACCGGTCGAGGTGTTGATGATCCGCCCGCCGTCCCGCAGCCGCGGCAGCGCCTGCTGCGTGAGGAAGAACGGCGCCTTGGTGTTGACCGCGAAGAGGCGGTCGAAGTCCTCCGCCGTCACCGCCTCGATCCGCTTCAGCGTGCCGTCGACGGCCTTGTTGATCCCGGCGTTGTTGACCAGGATGTCGAGCCCCTCGGCCTGCTTGTCGAACTCTGCCCACAGTGCATCGGTGTCTCCCGGCACCCCCAGCTCGGCCCGGACCGCGAAGGCGCGGCCCCCTGCGGCCTCGATCGCCGTGACGGTCTCCTCGGCCGCGGCCCCGTCCGAGCCGTAGTGCACACCGACCCGCGCACCCTCCCTCGCCAGCCGTTCCGAGACCGCCCGGCCGATCCCCCTGCTGCCACCGGTCACCAGCGCCGTCTTGCCGTCGAGCGCACTCATGCCCCTGCCCCTCCCTGATCCGCATGCGGATGTTCTGCATGTGTGGATATCTGGATGTCCCGGACCGGATGTCCGGGGCCACCTGCGTGCAACGCCGACCTGCACCGACGCGCGCACCTCTCGCACCGAGCGTTACCGAACTTTCTGTATCGCTCGCTACAGAAAAACCGTAGCACGTGTTCCGTACCGTCCGCTATAAAATTCCTCCCATGGCGACCAAGGAGACGAAACAGCGCGGGCGGCCCCGGTCCTTCGACCGTGAGACGGCCCTGGAGCAGGCGGTCCGGTCCTTCTGGGAGCGGGGCTACGAGGCCACCTCGATCTCCGACCTCACCCGCGCCATGGGCATCAGCGCCCCCAGCCTCTACGCGGCCTTCGGCGACAAGCGGGCCCTGTTCGACGAGGTGGTGGCGGAGTACGGGCGGCTCTACGGAGGCTTCCTCGCCCGTGCGGTGACGGAGGAGCCGACCGCCCGCCGGGGCGTCGAACGGGCGCTGCGCGAGGCCGCGGCCGAATACACCCTGGCCGGCCGCCCCCGCGGCTGCCTGGTGATCAGTGCCGCCCTGAACGTCGCGCCCGCATCGGCCGAAGTCGCCGACTCCTTGCGGGAGATGAGGCTGGCGAACGTCCGGGGGATCGCCGACGCCGTCCGCGCGGACATCGCCGCCGGTGAGCTGCCCCCCGACACGGACGCCGCCGCACTGGCCGCCTACACCGACGCCGTCATCCAGGGCATGTCCCAGCAGGCGCGCGACGGCGCGGAGCGGACGGAGCTGGAGGCGGTCGCCGAGCTGGCGCTCAAGGCGTGGCCGCGGAGGCCGGACGAAGCGGCCCGCTGAAGCCCCCCGGAAACACCCGCGGGCCGCGGCGCCGGGACAGGACCCTCAACCTGTCCGGCACCGCAGCCCGGAGCTGACATCGGCCGACCCCGTTTGTGCGGGCGGATCTTCCCCCTGTGTGCGGTGGGGGAGCAACCCGTCCCGGGACCGGTCGATAGGAGGCCTGGGCGCAGTCAGGGCAGAGAGCGCCGCCGGCCTCGTTCCGCTCTCCTGTGCGGGGAGAGCGGAGGCCTTTGCTGAATTGTGGACTAGACCATTCTTACTTGTCCATGCCCGTGCAGGCACAACACATACAGCGTACGCCGGTAGGCTCCAAGACGTGCCCTCCATGAACGATCTCGTACGCCAGCACACCGCTCTGAGCGACACCGACCTCGAGTGGCTCCATCTGCTGGTCTCGGAGTGGCAGCTGCTCTCCGACCTCTCCTTCGCCGACCTGGTGCTGTGGGTCCCCACCCTCGACGGCACCCGCTATGTGTCGGTGGCCCAGATGCGGCCCAACACGGGCCCCACCTCCTACCAGGACGACATGGTCGGCCATCTCGTTCCCCGTGGCCGCCGTCCGATGCTGGACTCCGCGCTGGACGAGGGCCGCATCGTGCGCGAGGGCGACCCGGAGTGGCGGGAGGAGGTCCCGGTGCGGGTCGAGTCCATCCCGGTACGCCGCGAGGGCCGGGTGCTCGGTGTGATCGCCCGCAACACCAACCTGCTGACCGTACGCACCCCCAGCCGGCTGGAGCTGACCTACCTCCAGAGCGCCTCCGACCTCGCCCAGATGATCGCTGCCGGAACGTTTCCTTTCCCCGGCCAGCAGGTCGACATGGACGCCTCACCGCGCGCCGGCGACGGACTGATCCGGCTGGACGCGGACGGCGTCGTCCAGTACGCCAGCCCCAACGCACTCTCCGCCTATCACCGGCTCGGTCTCGCCGCCGACCTGGTGGGCCACCACCTGGGCCAGGCCACCGCCGAACTGGCCCCCGCCCGCGGCCCGGTGGACGAGGCACTGGTCAAGCTGGCCAGCGGCTGGGCCCCCAGGGAGTTCGAGGTCGAGGGCAACGACGGGGTGATCCAGCTGCGCGCCATCCCGCTCAAGCCCAAGGGCGGCCACATCGGTTCACTGGTCCTGCTGCGCGATGTGACCGAGCTGCGGCGCCGCGAGCGGGAGCTGATCACCAAGGACGCCACCATCCGGGAGATCCACCACCGGGTGAAGAACAACCTGCAGACGGTCGCCGCGCTGCTGCGGCTGCAGTCCCGCCGGATGGATTCCGAGCAGGGCCGCGAGGCGCTCAACGAAGCCGTCCGCAGGGTCGGTTCGATCGCGATCGTGCACGAGACGCTGTCCCAGACCCTCGACGAGCGGGTCGAGTTCGACGAGATCGCGGACCGGGTGCTGGCCATGGTGGCGGAGATCTCACCGGGCAAGGTGACCACCCGCCGCACCGGGCGCTTCGGCATCCTGGACGCCGAGGTGGCCACCCCGCTGTCGATGGTGCTCACCGAGGTGCTGCAGAACGCCCTGGAGCACGCCTTCGACCAGGTGGAGCGGGGTGTGGTCGAGGTCGGCGCGGTGCGCGGCGGCAGCCGGACCGAGCCGCGGCTGCTGGTCACCGTCCAGGACAACGGCCGCGGCCTGCCCGAGGGATTCGATCCGCATCGCACCGGAAACCTGGGGCTGCAGATCGTACGGACCCTGGTCGAGGGGGAGTTGGGCGGAAAGTTCGACATGGTGCGGGCGCCCGAACGCGGTACGCAGGTCATCCTCGACGTCCCCGTGCGCGCCGAGAAGCAGCACTGAGATCCGGGCCGGCGGCGGGCGGCCGCCGCCGGTGCCCGGCCCGAACAGCAGGAAGCCCCGGACCGTACGGTCCGGGGCTCAAAGCTGTTGCGATGCGATAACGACCGGGCTTCTCAGCGCCGATGATGCATCGGGGATACTGCGCGCTGCGGCTCGGGGGCCACGGGGCTACTGGCTCAGGCGCTGGCGTTGCGCGCCCGGTTGCGAGCTGCACGGCGCTTCATCGCGCGGCGCTCGTCCTCGCTCAGACCACCCCAGACGCCGGAGTCCTGGCCGGACTCGAGCGCCCACTGCAGGCACTGCTCCATGACGGGGCAGCGGCGGCAGACGGCCTTGGCTTCCTCGATCTGCAGCAGCGCAGGACCGGTGTTGCCGATGGGGAAGAAGAGCTCGGGGTCTTCTTCGCGGCAAACGGCGCGGTGACGCCAGTCCATGGCTGCTCCATCTCCTCGTGATGACGGGATCGTTGCTTGTGAATGTGAACGCTTTCACGAATCCCTCCGCAAGGGAAGGGCCGTACTCCAGTCATGAACTGGCGCGGTCCTGTGGAATGAGGAGGGGGATTCGGGCTCTCAAGGGGGCCGGTAAAGCGGCCGTCCCGATCGCCATGAAGAGACTCGCAAACCTCGGCGGCGGATACAACCCCTTCCGGAAACTTTTTTTTGAATCCTTGGTGTCGCCTAGCTCACAGCCGTCATTCCAGGGGGTGGAAACCAGTCTAAACGTTCGAGTGAAAGGACTTTGGGCCCTACTGCTCACACAATCACACGCAGTGCACGGCGTACGCCTGTGAACGTCACACTCGTACGCAGTCCCAGGTGGTCGCCGTCCATCTGGAAGGGCAGGGGAACCTGCGAATGCAAGGTGAAGTTCGTGAGGTCGTGAAGTGAGAGGGCGTGTTTGCCGTGGGGTCCGCGCTGGGGTGTTGACGTCAGCAGCTGGGTCGCATAACGGGTCACAGCGGACGGTGAGAGCTTGCTCAGTGCGAACAGATCCAGTGCCGTGTCGAACGAGGCGTCCGGGGACGGATAGATCGGCCGATTGCCCAGGTAGGTCCACGGGGCGGTGTTGCAGATTATGGCCAGCGCCAGGTTCTCGACGCTCTCCGCGCCACCCTCGGCCCCGCCCGGACGTTCGAGGGTGAGGACGCCTCGCCGGCGGTTCGCCTCGATCAGGAACTGCCGTACGACCTGTCGCACGTACAGGGCGTGGGTCGAACGCTTGCCGCGTTCGCGCTGCTGCTCGACCCGGCCCACGACACCGGCGTCGAAACCGAAGCCCGCGCAGAAGGTGAACCAGCGTTCCGGGACGCCCTCGTCCGCACTGCCCGGGGTGCCCGCGGCCAGCCCGAGGCCGATGGTGCGCTCGGTGCCGTCGCGCAGGGCGTCGAGCAGGGCGCCGGTGGCCTCCACGACGTCGTTGGGGAGGCCCAGCGCGCGGGCGAAGACATTGGTGGAGCCGCCGGGGACGACCGCCAGCCGGGGGTGCGAGTCCGGGTCGGGGCCGCCGGCCAGCAGACCGTTGACGACCTCGTTGACCGTGCCGTCGCCGCCGAGGGCCACGACCAGGTCGGTCTCGCCGGCCTCGGTGGCCTCCTGGGCGAGGTCCCGGGCGTGCCCGCGGTACTGCGTCTGCGCCACCTCCAGCTTGAGGTCGCTGGCGAGCGCGTGGGTCAGCACCTCTCGGGTGCGGGCACTGGTGGTGGTTGCTGCGGGGTTGACCACGAGGAGTGCGCGCATGTGGAGCAGCGTACCTACCTGCTGTTACCGGCCTCACGCCCCGTCCGGTTCCGGGGGATATCGGGAGGCCGGGAGGGCGGCGCTACCCTGCTGGGGTGAGCAGTCAGCAGAAGCAGTCCGCGTCCCGCACCCCCGCCGCTGCCGCGTCCACCGCGCCGACCGGTCCGCGCCCCGCCCGGCTGAGTGCCGCGGCGGCGCTCACCGCGGTCGAGGGGCTCGCCCTGGCCGCCCTCGGTGCCTACATGCTGATCATGGGCCTCGCCGGTTCGCCGGACAGTCCGCAGCAGGCGGAGATGGGCGGGCTCACCGTCCTCGCGCTCGCCGCGCTGCCGCTGGTGGCCGCCCGGGGGCTGTGGCTGCGCCGCCGCTGGAGCCGGGGACCCTCGCTGATCACCCAGATCGTGGCGCTGCCGGTGGCCTGGACGCTGGTCAACGGCGGCGGTGCGCTGATCGCGGCCGGCATCGGGCTGGCCGTGGCCGCGCTCGTGGTGCTCGTACTGCTGGTCAACCCGACGGCCACCGAGGCGCTGGGCATCGGGCCGCGCGAGACGCCCTGACGGGGAGACCCGCCGGGGTGGCGCGCCTTTGAGGGCGAGGCCCCTGGGGCGCAGGTCCCGGAAACGCACGGTGGGCGGAGCCTTCGACGGCCCCGCCCACCCCGCTCATGCGGCGTTCACTCCTCGACGAGCAGCTTGTCGCGCAGCTGGGCGAGGGTGCGGGCCAGGAGGCGGGAGACGTGCATCTGGGAGATGCCGACCTCCTGGGCGATCTGCGACTGGGTCATGTTGCCGAAGAAGCGCAGCAGCAGGATCTTCTTCTCCCGCGGCGGGAGATCCTCCAGCAGCGGCTTGAGGGACTCGCGGTACTCGACGCCCTCCAGCGCCTCGTCCTCGGCGCCGAGGGTGTCGGCGACGGCCGGGGACTCGTCGTCGGTGTCCGGCACGTCCAGCGAGAGGGTGCTGTAGGCGTTGGCGGACTCCAGGCCCTCCAGGACCTCCTCCTCGGAGATCGCCAGATGCTCGGCCAGCTCATGGACCGTGGGAGCCCGGCCGTGCCGCTGGGACAGCTCGGCGGTCGCCGTGGTCAGCGACAGCCGCAGCTCCTGGAGGCGGCGCGGGACGCGGACCGCCCAGCCCTTGTCGCGGAAGTGCCGCTTGATCTCGCCGACGACGGTGGGGGTGGCGTACGTGGAGAACTCGACGCCGCGCTCCGGGTCGAAGCGGTCCACGGACTTGATCAGACCGATGGTGGCGACCTGGGTCAGGTCGTCCAGCGGCTCGCCGCGGTTACGGAAGCGCCGGGCCAGGTGCTCGACGAGCGGGAGGTGCATACGGACGAGGGTGTTGCGCAGCTCCGCACGCTCCGGGGAGCCGTCGGGCAGCTTGCGCAGCTCGTAGAACATCGCCCGGGCGCCGCTGCGGTCCTGCGGCTCCGGGTGATGCTGTTGATCCTGCAGCTTGTCGTCGGGGGCCGGCGCACCGTGCTGATGCGCCTGCTGCCCCGGCTGCTCGCTCTGCTCCATGTGGTCCGCCCGCTCTGCCTGCTCCGCCGCGTCCAACCGGCCGCCGTGGTCGTCTACGCCCACCGGATGCGGCCGGGCCTGCTGCTCGGGGATGGTCGCGCTGGACGCCATCCTCCCGCCGCGTTCGAGATCTTTCACGGGGCCCCCTGTTCGGTCATGACGGTCCGGGACCGGCGCCGCGCTCCTTGTACAGACTGATGGTGACCGTCTGGTCCTCGGCGACGGTGGAATCGACCTTGCCGGCCAGTGCGGAGAGCACCGTCCAGGCGAAGGTGTCGCGCTCCGGGGCGCGGCCGTCGGTCGTCGGAGCCGACACGGTGACCTGCAGTGCGTCGTCGATGAGGCGGAAGACGCAGCTCAGCACACTGCCGGGGACGGCCTGTTGCAGCAGGATCGCGCAGGCCTCGTCGACAGCGATGCGCAGATCCTCGATCTCGTCGAGGGTGAAATCCAAGCGGGCTGCGAGCCCGGCCGTGGCCGTACGCAGCACGGACAGGTAGGCACCCGCAGCGGGCAGACGGACTTCCACGAAGTCCTGAGTCCCGGGCTCGCCTGCGATCTGGGACACCCTCACCTCCAAGGTGGCACAAGCTGGTTGAGCTGGAATGCGCGATATTCGCGTTGTTCGGGATATTCGCGCCGGACTTTTCTCCCCTCGGTCGAAAGGAGAACGATTCGGCGCGACACATGGTTCGGCTGTGACGCTATCGCGATCTGTGGGCCGGTGTCGCCCGCAAGCTGCACGACGGAACTCCGCACGACGATCCGGCCCCGCGTCGCCCGGCGCTTCCGCTGTCACTGATTGTAAAGCCACGGGTACGGACAGTGGCTAGAGGTGTGCACTGTCAAATCGATTCCGATTACGCTCCGTTGACCCGCGAAGCGTCCGCGAGGTTGTGCAGTGCCTTTCCAGTGAGCCGGAAGACCGTCCATTCGTCCATGGGCTGAGCGCCGATCGACCGGTAAAAACCGATGGACGGTTCATTCCAATCCAGGACCGACCACTCGAAACGCTCGTACCCGCGGGCCACGCAGATCTCCGCGAGGGCTGCGAGCAGCGCCTTGCCGTGGCCGCCGCCGCGCGCCTCGGGGCGGACGTACAGGTCCTCCAGGTAGACACCGTGTGTGCCCGTCCACGTGGAGAAGTTCCGGAACCACAGGGCAAAGCCCACCGGGGCGCCGCCCTCCTCCGCGATCAGTGCGAAGGCGGCCGGCTGGGGGCCGAACAGCGCATCCTTCAGCTGCGGCTCGGTGGCCTGCGCGGCCTCGGGGGCGCGCTCGTACGCGGCCAGCTCGCCGATCATGGCGAGGATGACCGGGACGTCCTCGGGCGTCGCTTCACGGATCATGAGTGAAGGTTAAACGGACGCCGGTGATCGCTTCACACCAGTTTCTGGTCGGTGAAGCACCAGCGCCATGAGCCGCCCGGTTCGAAGGTCCGCATCACGGGGTGGCCGGTCTCCTCGAAGTGCCTGGTCGCGTGCCGGAACGGCGAGGAGTCGCAGCAGCCGACATGGCCGCAGGCCAGGCACAGCCGCAGCTGTACGGGGTGGCTGCCGGCCGCCAGGCACTCCAGGCAGGTGACGCTCAGCGGGGCGGGTTCGGGGCGCGGCAATTCGGCAACGTGCGTGCACTCGCTCATGATGGCCAGGTTAGATCGCCGGGATGCTCGGTGAAGGTACGGGGACGGGACGGGCCGATGGCTGTCATGCCGCTGTTTTTGCTGGTCGCCGGAAGCGCGGCGGTGGCCGGGCTGGCCCGCCGCACCCCGGTCCCCGCGCCGCTGCTCCTGGTCACCGCGGGGCTCGCGGCCTCCTCCGTCCCGGGTGTCCCCGACTACCCCCTCGACCCGCACATCGTGCTGCCGCTGGTGCTGCCCCCTCTGCTGCACACCGCGGCGCTGGACAGTTCGTACCTGGGGCTGCGGGCCAACCTGCGGCCGGTGGCGCTGCTGTCGGTGGGCTACGTGCTGTTCGCGACGTTCGTGGTCGGCTACGCGGCCTATCTCCTCGTCCCGGGGCTGCCGCTGACCTCCGCCCTGGTGCTGGGGGCCGTCGTCGCCCCGCCGGACGCCGTCGCGGCCACCGCCATCGCCCGCAAGCTCGGGCTGCCGCACCGGATCACCACGATCCTCCAGGGCGAGTCGCTGTTCAACGACGCCACCGCGATCACCGCGTACAAGGTGCTGATGGCCGCGGCGCTCGGGGCCGGTGCCACCTGGGGCGACGGGGCCCGGCAGTTCGCGATCGCGTCCCTGGGCGGCATCGGCATCGGCGTCGTCCTGATGGTGCCGCTGCACTGGCTGCGCGTCCGGCTGCGGGAGTCGGCGCTGCTGGAGAACACCCTCTCGCTGCTCATCCCGTTCTTCGCCTACGCGGCCGCCGAGCAGCTGCACGCCTCCGGGGTGCTCGCCGTCGTCGTGGTCGGCCTCTACCTGGGGCACCGTTCCTGGCAGGTCGACTTCGAGACCCGGCTCCAGGAGGACGCGGTCTGGAAGATGGTCTCCTTCATCCTGGAGTCCGCGGTGTTCGCGCTGATCGGGTTGCAGTTGCCGGTCGTGGTGCGCGGGCTGGGGGATTTCGGGGCGGGGGAGGCGCTCCTCTACGCGGCCGTGATGTTCGTGATCGTGGTCGTGTCGCGGTTCGTGTGGGTCTTTCCCGCGACCTATCTGCCGCGGTTGCTGTCGTCCCGTATCCGCACCCGTGAGCCGGACACGAACTGGACCGCGCCGGTCATCGTCGGCTGGGCCGGGATGCGCGGGGTGGTGTCGCTGGCCATCGCGTTCTCCATCCCCTCCGCGCTGCACGGCGACGACTCCTTCCCGGCGCGCAACCTGGTGCTCTTCCTGACCTTCACCACCGTCATCGCCACCTTGGTGATCCAGGGGCTGACGCTGCCGCCGCTGATCCGTGCGCTGAAGCTGCCCGGCCGGGACGCGCAGGCCGAGACGCTCGCCGAGGCGCAGGCGCAGAACGAGGCCTCGCAGGCCGCGGAGGAGCGGCTGGAAGAGCTGCTCCGGGACCCGCGCAACGCGCTCCCGGGGCCGCTCGTCGACCGGTTGCGCAGCGTCATGGAGCGCCGCCGCAACTCCGTGTGGGAGCGGCTCGGCGCGGCCAACGAGATCACCGGGGAGTCCGCCGACGAGACCTACCGGCGGCTGGCCCGGGAGATGATCGACGCCGAGCGGCGGGTGTTCGTCCAGCTGCGGGACACCCGGCGGATCGACGACGAGATGCTGCGGACGCTGCTGCGCCGGCTGGACCTGGAGGAGGCGACGGCCTACCGGGAGAGCGCTTCCTAGGCCGGTGGGGTCCCCGGCCGCTCACGGGGTGCCCGTGATCACCGCGGCCACGGTGGTGCCGGGGGCGAAGGCGCCCTCCCCGGCCAGCGTCGTCAGCCCGTACAGCAGCTTGGCGACGTAGATCCGTTCCACCGGCAGCCCGTGCCGGTCCTCGAAGGCGGCGGCGAAGGCATCGAGTTCCGGGGTGCGGCGGGCGTAGCCGCCGCAGTGGAAGCGGTCCTCCAGCCGCCAGTCGCCGCGCGGTCCGCCGAACGCCTCGTGCTGGAGTTCCTCGACCGCCTCCTGGAGGAAGTGCGGGCGGCCGCCCTTCAATACGGGGAAGCCCAGGGCGTGCTGCCCCGGGCCCAGCCCCGCGGCGAGTCCGGCGAGGGTGCCGCCCGTGCCGCAGGCCACCGCGACCGTGTCCGCGGCACCGTGCAGCTCCCGGCCCAGTTCGGTGCAGCCCCGGGCGGCAAGGGCGTTGCTGCCGCCCTCCGGTATCAGGCGGAAGGCGCCGAAGCGTGCGCGCAGCTCGTCGCGCACCTCCGGGTCGGCCCGGCGGCGGTAGCGCGCCCGGTCGATGAAGTGCAGCCGCATCCCGTCGGCGGCGCAGCGCGCCAGCGACGGATTGAGCGGCGCACCGGCCAGCTCGTCGCCGCGGACCACGCCGACGGTGGCGAAGCCGAGCAGTCGCCCGGCCGCGGCGGTGGCTCGCAGGTGGTTGGAGTACGCGCCCCCGAAGGTCAGCAGCGCCCGCTCACCCGCCGCGGCCGCGGCCCGCAGATTCGGCTCCAGTTTCCGCCACTTGTTGCCCGGAAGCTCCGGATGGATCAGGTCGTCCCGCTTCAGCAGCAGCCGCACCCCGCGGCGGGTGAAGGCGGCGTCGTCGATCTCCTGGAGGGGGGAGGGCAGGCGCGGGCGCAGGGCGCGCGGGTCCGGGGCCGGGCCGGGGGCGGTGCTGGTCACGCGGTCCATTGTCCCGGGTGCCGGGGGAGCGGGCCCGCTCCGTCCCCGCCCGCTCACTTCAGCCGTGCGGTGACCCGGTCGCGGAGCCAGTCCATCGGGAAGCCGCGCGGGTCGACCTTGCCCGGCTGCCACTCGAGGTGGCCGATCACCGAGCGGCCGGTCCAGCCGTGCGCCCGGCACACCGCGGCCGCGGCCTGTTCCAGTGCGTCCAACTGGGCGAGCGGCCAGGGGTCGGTGCCGTTGCCGAGGTTCTCGCACTCGAAGCCGTAGAAGGCGCGGTTGCCGTCGGTGTCGGCCTGGTCGTCGGGCGGCAGCCGCTTCTCGGCGATCACCGCGCGCAGGACGTCGCCGTCGCCGAGGCCCGCGTGATTGGCGCGGCCGTAGCCGACCAGATGCACCGTGCCGTCCTTGGTGATCACGCCGTGGCACAGCGGGCCGGGGAGGTCGGGGCGGCCGTCATGGCAGAGCCGGACGGTGCTCTCCGCGCCGGAGGTGACGGTGTGGTGCACCATCACGCCGTGCACCGGGCCCCACGGCCCCTTCTCGTTGCGGTTGTGCGTCTCCCAGCCGGCGACCTCGGCGATCCGGAGTCCTTCCGAGACGAGCGCGCGGCGGAACCGGGCTGCGGAAAGGGGTTCGGACATGGCCCACTCCGATGCGGACACGGCGGCCGCCGAGCGCGGGCCGCCTCATGTCTCGCTTGTACGGGACGAGGCCGGACGGAGGGAACCGAACGGCGCGAAGCGGACGATTCGTTCGGGGAGTGTGCGAGCCGTTTCGGCCGCCCGGCGAGGTGCCGGACGACGGGCCCGGCTAGCCGTGCAGGAACGCGTCCCCGTGGGCGTTGACGTGCGCCTCCAGGGCGTTGAGGGCGTCCTGGGTCGCCTCGGGTGTTCCGCTGCCCCGCCGCTCGGCGAAGTACGCGGCGCCCAGCTTTCTCAGCAGCTCGCTGCCGGCGCGGTTCTGCTGCACCTCGTCGACCTTCTGCTTGCCCTGGGCAAGCCCTTGCCGTGCCTGCTCCTTGGCGCGGTCGAGAAACCCTGACATGTGCCACCTCCGTGGGGTCCGTGTCGTAAGGGATCAACGGCGCGGACGGCCGTGGGGTTCCCGTGCCAGGCTGGGGCATGTGGGCGAATCGCGCGACATGAAGGGGCCACCCGGCGTATCCGGCGGCTACCGGGAGCGGGCCTCCCGGGTGGCCGGCGCGGTGCTGTGGGCCCGCACTCTGCGGCTCCCGGCCCGGCCGGTGCTGCCCGACGGGTGCACGGACCTGATCTGGAGCGGGGGCCGGCTGCTGGTGGCGGGCCCGGACACCGGGCCACAGCCGGTGGACGGCCTGCCGCCGGGCACCACCCTCGTCGGGCTGCGCTTCGCGCCCGGCCAGGGGCCCGCCGTCTTCGGTGTACCGGCCCGGGAACTGCGCGACCGGCGGGTGCCGTTGGCGGACCTGTGGCCCGCCGGCCGGGTGCGGGAGCTGACCGAGCGGCTGGCTGCCGCCGGGGCGCCGGGCGGCGTGGCCGGTGTCGCCCGCCTGCTGGAGGAGACCGCGGCGGGCCGCCTCCGGGAGGGCGCCGGGGAGGACGGCCGGACCGCCGCCGTCGCCGCGGCGCTGGCCCGCGGCCGCCCCGTCGCCGAGGTCGCCCGCGCCACCGCGCTCAGCGAACGCCAGCTGCACCGGCTCAGCATGGACGCGTTCGGCTACGGCCCCAAGACCCTGACCCGGGTGCTCCGCCTGGTGCGCGCGCTCGACCTGGCGCGCTCCGGAATGCCCTACGCACAGGTGGCCGCGCGGGCCGGGTACGCGGACCAGGCGCATCTCGCGCGTGAGGTGAAGTCGCTGGCGGGGGCCCCGATGGGGGTGCTGCTCGCCCCGGGTTAGCGTGTCCGTCATGGACTACCAGGCCGTTCTTGAGGAGGTAGCGGCCCATGCCCGGCCGTATGTGCGACAGGGGCGGGTCGCCGACTACATACCGGCGCTGGAGCAGGTGTCCGCGGACCGTTTCGGGATCGCCGTGGCCGACATCCACGGCGACGTCTACGGGGTCGGCGACTGGGAGGTCCCGTTCTCCGTCCAGTCCATCTCCAAGACCTTCTCGCTGGCGCTGGTGATGGCGCAGAGCCACGGCAGCGCCGACGACGGCATCTGGCGGCGGGTGGGCCGTGAGCCGTCCGGTACGCCGTTCAACTCGCTGGTCCAGCTGGAGGCGGAGAACGGCATCCCGCGCAACCCGTTCATCAACGCCGGCGCGCTGGTGGTCACCGACCGGCTGCAGACCCTCACCGGCGACGCCAGCACCTCGATGCTGCACTTCCTGCGGGAGGAGAGCGGCAACCCCGACCTGGCCTTCGACCAGGCGGTGGCCGACTCCGAGGCCGAGCACGGCGACCGCAATGCCGCGCTGGCGCACTTCATGGCGTCCTTCGGCAACCTGGAGAACCCCGTCCCCAGCGTCATCGAGCACTACTTCTGGCAGTGCTCGATCGAGATGAGCTGCCGGGACCTGGCCGTGGCCGGCGGTTTCCTCGCCCGCCACGGACTGCGTGCCGACGGCAGCCGGCTGCTGGAGGCCCGCGAGGCCAAGCGGATCAACGCGGTGATGCTGACCTGCGGGACGTATGACGCGGCCGGGGAGTTCGCCTACCGCGTCGGACTGCCCGCCAAGAGCGGCGTCGGCGGCGGCATCATCGCCGTCATCCCCGGCCGCTGCACGCTGTGCGTCTGGAGCCCCGGACTCGACGCCCGCGGCAACTCCGTGGCGGGCGCGGCCGCCCTGGACCACTTCACGACGCTTACCGGGTGGTCGGTGTTCTGAGCGGGGGAGCGGGGTTTCCGGCCGGGGGTTCGGGGGTTGGCCCCCGGGGGATGCAGTACGACGCTTACCGGGTGGTCGGTGTTCTGAGCGGGGGAGCGGGGCCGTCCGCCTCACCCCCGGGTTGCCGTTGTGGGCTCCGTACCGCTGGCGCATCGTGGGCGTAGGAGGTGCACCGCCATGGAGCACGAGATGCGCGCTGAGTACGAGGAAGGCGTTCTGCCGCACGCGGACACGCCGGTGAAGATCTGGCACATGGTGCGGCTGGAAGGCACCACGGCGATGTGCGGACGGGATCTGCCCCCGGCGGCCGCCACCCAGTCGGCCGAGGTCTGGGGCACGGCCCAGGGAGAGCCCTTCTGCCACACCTGCGGCGCGCTGTACCTGCGCGAGCACCCCGGCGACATCGGCTAGGTGGCGTGCCCCCGGCCGTCGTCCCCTAGGGCAGCGGGGCGAACAGGTCCACCCCGTGGCCGTCCGGGTCCTGGACGACGGCGTAGCGCTGGCCCCAGAAGGCGTCCCACGGCGGCTTCTCGCCCGTGTAGCCGGCGCCGGTGAGGTCCGCGTAGAGCTTGTCGACGCCGGCGGGACCGGCGCACTCGAAGGCCAGCCCGGTGGGGGTGCCGCCCTCGGGCGGGGTCCAGTCCGGGTCGATGGCCCGTGCGGTCTCGTGGGTGTCCCACATCAGCCGCAGCCCGCCGGGGAGCGGTGCCTCGGCGTGCGGGGCGGTGTCCGCTTCGGTGGGGATGTCCAGGCCGAGGCGGCGGTAGAAGGCGAGCGCGGCGGGCATGTCGGCGACGACCATGCCGAGGGCCGCGAACCGCGGGGCGGACGGGGTGGCGGGGGACGGTGAAGTGGTCATACGGCGAGCGTAGGCAGCGCGCCGGGCCGCGTCTTGAACGAATCGGACGCGCGCCGGGTCCGTGTCAGGGCCGGGCCCGCGTCACGGGCAGTGGATGACCTGTCCGGCGTACGAGAGGTTGCCGCCGAAGGCGAACAGCAGCACCGGGGCGCCGGAGGCGATCTCGCGCCGCTCGACCAGCTTGGACAGCGCGAGCGGGACGGAGGCCGCTGAGGTGTTGCCGGAGTCGACCACGTCCTTGGCGACCACCGCGTTGACCGCGCCGATGCGCTCCGCGACCGGCTCGATGATCCGCAGGTTGGCCTGGTGCAGCACCACACCGGCGAGATCGGCGGGGGTGATCCCGGAGCGTTCGCACACCGTACGGGCGATGGCCGGCAGCTGCGTGGTGGCCCAGCGGTAGACGGTCTGGCCCTCCTGGGCGAACCGGGCCGGCTCGCCCTCGATGCGCACCGCGGCGCCCATCTCCGGCACCGAGCCCCACAGCACCGGGCCGATGCCCGGCTCCGGCGCGGCCCCGACGACCGCGGCGCCGGCCCCGTCGCCGACCAGCACACAGGTCGAGCGGTCCGTCCAGTCGACGACGTCGGTGAACTTCTCCGCCCCGATGACCAGGGCGTGGGTCGCGGAACCGGCGCGGATGGCGTGGTCGGCGGTGGCCAGCGCATGGGTGAAGCCGGAGCAGACGACGTTGATGTCCATGGTGGCGGGCGCGTGCAGGCCGAGCCGGGCGGCGACCCGGGCCGCGGCGTTCGGGCTGCGGTCCTGGGCGGTGCAGGTGGCGACCAGCACCAGGTCGATGTCCTGCGGGGCCAGGCCACTGGCGGCCAGGGCCTTGGCCGCGGCGGCCGCCGCCATCGCGTCCACGGTCTCGTCCGGAGCGGCGACATGGCGGGTACGGATGCCGACCCGGCTGCGAATCCAGGCGTCGTCGGTGTCGACGATCCTGGCGAGGTCGTCGTTGGTGAGCACGCCGGAGGGCTGGTAATGGCCGAGGGCCAGGACGCGTGACCCGGTCATGAGTTCCCCTGTACGTGGGTGGTCGGTATGTCCACCAGTCTCACCCGACGCTGCCGGAGGGCGGCTGCGTGAACTGCCAATGTTCTGTCGCCAGAACTGGAGACAGTTGTCAGAACCGGCGTGTTCCGGGCCCGGCGGACGTGTCCCGTCGCCGGACGGACATCCGGGCGCCGCCTCAGAGACGGCGCCCGGACACTCCCCGTTACGGGCCACCGCCCCGGCACCCTGACGGCGACGCCCGGCACCCCTTACGGCACCGCCCCGGCGCTCCCTTACGGCAGTGCCCGGAAGCGCCGCAGCCGCAGGCTGTTGCCGACGACGAAGACCGAGGAGAAGGCCATCGCGGCCCCGGCGATCATCGGGTTGAGCAGTCCGGCGGCGGCCAGCGGCAGCGCAGCGACGTTGTAGCCGAAGGCCCAGAACAGGTTGGTCCGGATGGTGCCGAGCGTCGCCCGCGCCAGGCGGATGGCGTCCGCCGCGGCGCGCAGATCGCCCCGGACGAGGGTGAGGTCCCCGGCCTCGATGGCGGCGTCGGTGCCGGTGCCCATCGCCAGCCCCAGGTCGGCGCGGGCCAGCGCGGCCGCGTCGTTGACGCCGTCACCGACCATGGCGACCGAGCGGCCCTCGGACTGGAGCCGGGCGACGACCGCGACCTTGTCCTCGGGGAGCACCTCGGCGATCACCTCGTCGATCCCGACCTCGGCGGCCACCGCCTCGGCGACGGCCTGGTGGTCGCCGGTCAGCAGGACCGGGGTCAGGCCCAGGGCGCGCAGCCGGCGCACGGCCTCGGCGCTGGTGGGCTTCACCGCGTCGGACACCACCAGCACCGCGCGCGCCGCGCCGTCCCAGCCGACGGTGACCGCGGTACGGCCCGCCGCCTCGGCCGCCTCCTTGGCCGCCGCCAGCCCGGCCGACAGGGGCTGGCCCGCCTGCCGCAGCAGCTGCTCGCGGCCCACCAGGACGTCATGGCCCTCGACCACTCCCCGGACGCCCAGGCCCGGGACGCTGGTGAAGTCCTGCGCGCCTGGCAGCGAGACGCCACGGGACTCGGCGCCGGTGGCGACGGCGCGGGCGATGGGGTGCTCGGAGGCGTGTTCCAGCGCGCCGGCCAGCCGCAGCGCCTCCGGCTCGCTCACCCCGTCCGCGAGGTGGATCTCGGTCAGCGTCATCGCTCCGGTGGTGACCGTGCCGGTCTTGTCCAGGACGACGGTGTCCACCCGCCGGGTCGACTCCAGCACCTCCGGCCCCTTGAGCAGGATGCCGAGCTGGGCGCCGCGCCCGGTCCCGACCATCAGCGCGGTCGGGGTGGCCAGCCCCAGGGCGCACGGGCAGGCGATGATCAGGACGGCGACGGCCGCGGTGAAGGCGGCCACCGCGCCGTGGCCGGTGCCGAGCCAGTAGCCGAGGGTGCCCAGGGCGAGCGCGATCACCAGCGGGACGAAGACGGCGGAGATGCGGTCGGCCAGCCGCTGCGCCGCGGCCTTCCCGTTCTGGGCGTCCTCGACCAGCCGCGCCATCCGGGCGAGCTGGGTGTCCGCGCCGACCCGGGTGGCCTCGACGACCAGCCGGCCGCCCGCGTTGACGGTGGCGCCGGTGACGGTGTCGCCGGGGGCGACCTCGACCGGGACCGACTCACCGGTGAGCATCGAGGCGTCCACGGCGGAGGCCCCCTCGACCACCGTCCCGTCGGTGGCGATCTTCTCGCCGGGCCGCACCACGAAGCGGTCCCCGGTCTGCAGCGCGTCCACCGGGAGGCGCACCTCACGGCCGTCCCGCAGCACGGCGACGTCCTTGGCGCCCAGTTCCAGCAGCGCCCGCAGCGCCGCGCCCGCCTTGCGCTTGGCGCGCGCCTCGAAGGAGCGGCCGGCCAGGATGAAGGTGGTGACGCCCGCGGCGGCCTCCAGATAGATGGCGCCGCTGCCGTCGGTGCGGGTGAAGGTCAGCTCGAAGGGGTGGGTCATCCCCGGCATGCCCGCGGTGCCGAAGAACAGCGCCCACACGGACCAGCCCAGCGCCGCGAGGGTGCCCATCGAGATGAGGGTGTCCATCGTGGCGGCGCCGTGCCGCAGGTTCGTCCAGGCGGCCCGGTGGAAGGGCCAGGCGCCGTACGCGACCACCGGGGCGGCCAGGGTCAGCGAGAGCCACTGCCAGTTGGTGAACTGCAGGGCCGGCACCATCGCCATCAGCACCACCGGGACGGTGAGGACGAGGGAGACCAGCAGCCGCTGCCGCAGCGCGGCCGACGCCTCGTCGTCCCGGCCGTCCGCCGCGTCCCCGCCGCCGTCGGAGGGCTCGGCGGCCGGCGGCGCGGGGACCGTCGCGGTGTAGCCGGTCCGTTCCACGGTGGCGATCAGATCCGCGGTCCCGACGCCGCTGCCCTCCGCGACCGTGACCTGCGCCTTCTCGGTGGCGTAGTTGACGGTGGCGGTGACGCCGTCCATACGGTTGAGCTTCTTCTCGACGCGGGCGGCGCACGAGGCGCAGGTCATCCCGCCGATCTCCAACTCGACGCCGTGCGCTCCGATCGCGGTGGTCATGCCTGCTCCTCGGTCTGGTGCGAGTCTCCGTCTCCCAGGAGAACCATATACCCCCCTAGGGTATTCCCCGGGGTGTGGTCGCGGAGCGGCGCCCGCTTTCTCCCCCTTGCTGCTCTCCGTGCGACCCAGGGTCCCCGCACCGCCGCGCTGTGTGAAAACGGCCGCTTCGCCGTACCGTTCACCGCCTCCCGCGGGCCATACTGGCCCGGTGTCGATGATCAGCAACCTCCGCAAGGCCGTCCGGCTGCCGCAGCCGCGCAGCCGGGGAGTCGACCTCAGCCACCCGGCGCGATCGCCGCTCGGTACCGCCGTGGTGAACTGCGCGGTGTACGTGGACGGTGTACGACAGAAGGGCGACCACCCGGCCGATGTGGCGATCCGCCGGGTCCGCAGGACCGGCAGGGGATTTGTCTGGATCGGGCTGCATGAGCCGTCCGAGAAGGAATTCGCCGGAATCGTCGAGCTGTTCGGGCTGCATCCGCTCGCCGTCGAGGACGCGGTGCTCGCCCATCAGCGGCCGAAGCTGGAGCACTACGACGACTCGCTGTTCACCGTCTTCAAGACCGTCTGCTACGTCGATCACGACCGGCTCACCGACTCCAGCGAGGTCGTGGAGACCGGCGAGATCATGGTCTTCACCGGCGCCGACTTCGTGATCACGGTGCGGCACGGCGGCCATGGCTCGCTGGGGCCGCTGCGTGAGCAACTGGAGTGCGAGCCGGAGCAGTTGGCGCTCGGCCCGTCCGCCGTGCTGCACGCCGTCGCCGACCTCGTCGTGGACGACTACCTCGATGTCACGGCGGCCGTCCAGGACGACATCGACGACGTGGAGAGCGAGGTCTTCTCCGTCCGCGGCAGCGGCGGGGCCGGCCGGATCTACCAGCTCAAGCGCGAGCTGCTGGAACTCAAGCGGGCCGTGGCCCCCCTGGACCGGCCGATGCAGGAGCTGGCGACCCGCCCGATGTCCGAGGTCGACGCCCGGATCAAGACCTACTTCCGGGATGTCGCCGACCACCTGGACCGGGTCACCGAGCAGATCACCGCCTTCGACGAACTGCTCAACTCGATACTCCAGGCCCACCTCGCCCAGGTCACCGTCGCCCAGAACGAGGACATGCGCCGGATCAGCGCCTGGGTCGCCATCCTGGCCGTGCCGACCATGATCTGCGGTGTGTACGGCATGAATTTCGACCATATGCCGGAGAAGCACTGGACCTTCGGCTATCCGCTGGTGATGGCCGTGATACTGAGCCTCTGCTGGGTGATCCACCGCGGCTTCAAGCGGAACGGCTGGCTCTAGGGGGACTCCCCAGGGAGCGTCCGCACCGCCCCGTCCGCCTCGCCCCTGTCGGGAAATCCCCGGTGACGTATGGCGTGTTGAGGGGATTTCGGCGAAGTGCCCGATAGACATGCCCCTGACCCGTTCCTCCGGTGAGCGGGTGGTCGCGGCGCCGGGCGTCCGGCGCCCCCGGTACGCGCCGGACGCCGGACCGCGGTCCCGCCGGTTCTGACAGGAGCAGCACATTGCGGTACGGACAGGCACTGCGTGACGAGATCGCGGCCGCGGGGACGACGCCCCTGATCGGCGTCCACGACATGTATGCGGCCTCCCTCGCCGCCGGCCACTACAACGGCTTCTTCGTCTCCGGCTTCGGCTTCGCCGCCTCCTACTACGGCCTGCCGGACATCGGCTTCATCGCCTGGCCCGACATGGCCGCGTTCGTCGAGCGGCTGCGCGGCGCCTTCCCGCACCACCATCTGCTGGTGGACATCGACGACGGCTACGGCGCCCCCGAGGTGGCCTGCCACGTGGTGCGGCGCCTGGAGCGGACCGGGGCCTCCGGGGTGATCCTGGAGGACCAGCGGCGGCCGCGCCGGTGCGGGCACGCGGACGGCAAGCTGGTGCTGCCGCTGGAGGAGTACCTGGAGAAGCTCGACCGGGTGCTCGCCGGCCGTACCGACCTGCTCGTCGTGGCCCGTACGGACGCCACGGAGGAGGACGAGATGCTGCGGCGGGCGGCCGCGCTGGCGGAGACCGGGGCGGACGTGGTGCTCGTCGACGGGGTGCGCAGCGTCGACCGGCTGCGCCGGATTCGCGAGGTGACCGGCGACAAGCCGCTGCTGTTCAACCAGATCGCGGGCGGGAAGTCCCCGCGGCTCTCGCTGACCGAGCTGACCGCGCTCGGGGTCGACGCGGCCATCTACAGCACCCCGTGCCTGTTCGCCGCGCACCGGGCGATGGAGACCGCGCTGGCCGAGCTGAAGTACGCGGACGGCCGGCTGCCGGACACCGGCGGCACCGGCGGTGAGGTCGGGGTCAAGGAGGCCACCGAACTACTGGCCCGCAACATCGGCCGGCCGCACCCCGCACGCCCGGCCGTCCCCGCGTGACCCGGACGGTGGGGCCGTCCCGCCGCGGTCCCGCCCCGCCGCCCGCCAGGGCACCGGCGACCGGACGGCGGTAGCCTGAGATCGCTGATGATCTCGGGAGACACATGAACGGGCGACGTCGCCGGGCCGCCCCCTGGCAGGGGCAGTGGCCGGTGATCGGCGTGGTGGCCATGGGCGGTGCCGTCGGCGCCACGGCCCGTTACGGCGCCGCTCTCCTCTGGCCCACCGGCAACGGCGCCTTCCCCTGGACGACCCTGGGCGTCAACGTCGTCGGCTGCGCGCTGATGGGCGTGCTGATGGTGCTGATCACCGAGGCCGGAACGGCCCACCGGCTGGTGCGGCCGTTCCTCGGCACCGGCATCCTCGGCGGCTTCACCACCTTCTCCACCTACGCCGTGGACATCCAGCGGCTGATCGACGCCGGGCACCCGGCCGAGGCCCTGGCCTGTCTCGCGGGCACCCTGTGCGCCGCGCTCGCGGCCGTATGGGGCGGGGTGACCGGCACTCGCGCACTTCTCCGACTGAGGCGGCGGACGGCATGACGGACGGCACGGCACACCCCGGCGGCGCTCCGGCGCTCCGGCTCACGGTCCTCGTCGGCGAACAGGACACCTGGCACCACAAGCCGCTCTACGCGGAGATCGTGCACCGTGCCCGGGAAGCCGGACTGGCCGGTGCCAGCGTCTTCCGCGGCATCGAGGGCTTCGGCGCCGGCTCCCTCATCCACACCCAGCGGCTGCTGTCGCTGAGCGAGGAGCTGCCGGTCGCGATCGTCGTCGTCGACACCGCGGAACAGGTCCGCTCCTTCCTCCCGCGGCTCGACGAACTCCTCGCGGGCGGCGGCCTGGTCACCCTCGACCCGTGCGAGCGGATCACCTACCCCCGCACCGCGGACACCGCCCCCGGGCAGGGCAGCCGCGGATGAACTGGCTGCTGGTGGTGGCCGGTGCGGCGGTCGGGGCGCCGCTGCGCTTCCTCACCGACCGCTATGTGCAGTCCCGGCACGACACGGTCTTCCCCTGGGGGACGTTCGCCGTCAACGCCGTCGGCTCGCTGATCCTGGGCCTGCTGACCGGCGCGGCCGCAGCGGGCGCCGCCGGCCCGCACCTCCGACTGCTGCTCGGCACCGGCCTGTGCGGAGCGCTGACGACCTACTCCACCTTCTCGTACGAGACGCTCCGGCTGGCCGCCGACGGGGCGCGGGGCGCTGCCGCCGCCAACGCCGTGGCGAGCGTCGCCGCAGGGGTCGCGGCCGCCTTCGCCGGAGTGGCGATCGCCCACGCGCTGTGGGGCTGAGCAGGGCGGCCCGGACGGACGAAAGCGGTGGGGCTCCGGGGGGAGCCCCACCGCGGGGACGGCGCAGGAGATGCGAGGGCTGGTGGGGTACGAGCGCCGGCCGCCAGGTTCCGGCACTCGACAGCCCCAGGCGTGCGGACCGGCCACCGTCAGCCCGGCCGGTCCGCCGGCCTCCGCCGAACTTCGGTGCTTCAGCGGGACGGTGCGTCCGTCAGGAGGTCTTGCCGAAGCGGATGCCCGCCAGGCCGTTGGCCCAGAGCTGGTCCACCTTGGCGGTCTCGTTCGCGTCCGGCTGGGCGTTCTGGCACGAGGTGCCGGGGCCGCCGCCGGACATCAGCTCGCTGCACGGACCCTCGTAGTGGTCCGGCAGACCGAGCACATGGCCGGTCTCGTGCGCGGTCACGCGGGTGGAGTTGTACTCCTGGTTCTGCTTGTAGTCCAGGAAGACGAAGCCCTTGCCGTGGCCGTCGGTGCTGGCGTACGAGCCGCGCGGGTCGTCGCCCTCGCGGTACTCGAAGTCGCCGCCGCTGCCTTCCTGCAGCTTCACGTTCTGCACGGCGCCGTTCCAGATGGAGGTGCTCTGCGCTATCTGGTCAGCGAACTTCGGGGCCTTGCTCGCGTCGTAGGTGACGGTGACCGAGGCCGCGCCGGGGTGCGCCTTCATCTTGGCCCTGGCCGACTTGATCACGGCCTCGAAGAACGCCTTGGTGTCGGCCTTCTCGGCGGCCGAGCCGTTGTACGCCGCGATCGAAGCGGCGGTGCTGTGGGAGGAGTTGGTGGGGGAGGGGGAAGCTGCCGAAACCGGCGCCGCAGCGGCGAGCGCGGCGACGAGGCCCAGACCGAGCGCCGCCGACAGCGCCGTCTTGGGAGATCTCATGTGGGGGCTCCTTAATTTCCGGAGGGCCGTACGGTCGCCGTGTGGGGCGGCGACCGGGGCCCTGCGGATTTCTTGGTGCCGTTGAGTCTGGACGGAGTTCACCCGGAAGGCAGAGATGTCAGGCGGCGATAGCACGAGCCAATACCCTGCGCGAAAAACGGAGTTCAGACAGGTTTGAGAGTCTGGTGTGACGGATGCCGACGTCGTTATGCTCCGGACGTGGAGCTTGAGGTAAGGCATCTTCGCGCATTGTGCGCCATCGCCGACACCGGCAGCGTACGCAAGGCTGCCCGGCACCTCGGCATGACCCAGCCCTCCCTGACCACTCAGCTCCACCGCATCGAGAAAGCCCTGGGCGGCCAGCTCTTCTTCCGTGAGCCGAGCGGCAGCCGGCCCACGCCCCTGGGGCACTCGGTGCTCTGCCGGGCCCGGCCGATAGTGGCCGAAATGCGGGCACTTATTGACGAGGTTGCCTCGGCCTCGCAGCGCGAACAGGGCGCACGGCTGCACATCGGCAGCACCAACAGCCCCGCCGTCGCCGGCTGGCTGCGCCGGCTACGGGTCCGGCTGCCGGAAACGGACACCACGATAAGAACCGATGTGTCCGCCAACGCCCTGCTGCACATGGTCTCCACGGGACAGCTCGACGCCGCCTTCGTCCACGAGGTCGAGGGCGCGCCCCTGCGGGTCCCCGACGGCCTGGCCGCGTATGAACTCATCGCCAGGGAGCCGCAGTTCATCGCCCTGTCGGACACCCACCCGGCGGCCGCCCGGGAGGTCATCCGGGTCGCCGACCTCGCCGAGGACCAGTGGATGGTCGACCCGACCGTCGACGGCGAGTGGGCCGGACTGCGCCGCATCTGGGCCGCGGCCGGAATCAACCCCCGGGTCGTGCACGGCGACTACCTCACCACCGTGGACCTCGTCACGGCCGGCGAGGTGGTCACCCCCTGCCAGCCGACCGCCCGCTCGCGCCACGGCATGGCGATCCGCCCCCTCTACGGCGACCCGCTCGCCGTCCGGCTGTTCATGGCCTGCCGTCAGGACGACATCCCCGCCGCCTCGGCGGACGACCTCTTCGCCGATCTGACCGCCTCCTACATGGAGATCGCCTGGGCGAGCGATGCCTACCGGGCGTGGCTGGTGCGGCACGACGGCCCGCTGACCGTGGGGACCTGAGGCCGGGGCGACGGGTACGACGGCCGCCGCGGGCCCGCGGCGCCCTCCGCCAACCGTGTGAAAGGGGCGGGTCCGGGCTGACGGGAGCGGCCGGGCGGCGGGGTGATGGCCGAGAGTGGGACG
Source organism: Streptomyces sp. NPDC048612 (assembly GCF_043199295.1). Classification (NCBI taxonomy): domain Bacteria; kingdom Bacillati; phylum Actinomycetota; class Actinomycetes; order Kitasatosporales; family Streptomycetaceae; genus Streptomyces; species Streptomyces sp. NPDC048612. The sequence continues at coordinate 121,287 of NZ_JBICVV010000013.1, read as the reverse complement.
CCCGAGCGCCGGCGCGGCCAAGCCTGGAGACCCTGTGGACGGCACCCTTTCCCTGGTTCTGCTCCTGCTGTTCCTGTGGTGCCTGTGCTCGCGGCGGATGGAGCGTTTCGAACTCACCGCCCCGGCCGCCTTCGTCCTGCTGGGCCTGCTGCTGGGCGAGGGCACCGGGGTCCTCGACCTCGACCTCCCGCACGAGACGGTCAAGGCGCTCGCGGAGACCACCCTGGTCTGGGTGCTCTTCACCGACGCCGCGCGGCTCTCCTTCCGCGCCCTGCGCCAGGAACTCGGCCTCTACGTACGGCTGCTGGGCATCGGCCTGCCGCTGTGCGTGGGCCTCGGCGCGCTGGTCGCCGCCGCCCTCCTGCCCGGTGTGTCCGGCTGGTCCGCGCTCTACGTCGGAGCCGCGCTCGCGCCGACGGACGCCGCGCTCGGCGCCACGATGATGGTCAACCCCGTGGTGCCCGCGCGCATCCGCCGGCTGATCAACGTGGAGAGCGGCCTCAACGACGGCATCGCCACCCCGCTGGTGGTGCTCGCGCTGGCCGGGGTGTCCGCCGCCGAACACACCGCCGGGCCGGACGCCACCGGCCACGCCCTGGTGGAGCTGGCCGTCGGCGCCGCGTACGGCGCCGCGGTCGGCCTCGCCGCCGGCTGGCTGCTGCGCACCGCGCTCCGCAACGGCTGGGCGGCCGAGGACTTCGCCGGCGCGGGCGTGCTGGCCCTCTCCCTGCTCGGCTACACCTCCGCCCTGGCGATCGGCGGCAACGGCTTCGTCGCCGCCTTCGTCGCCGGCCTGGCGTTCGGCACGACGCACGGCGCGCCCCCGCGGGTGCTGCTGTACGTCGAGCAGACCGGGGCGCTGCTGTCCGTGCTGGTCTGGCTGGCCTTCGGCGCCGTGCTGCTCCCGGAGGTGTTCGCCCACGTCACCTGGCAGGCCGTGGTCTACGCCGTGCTGAGCCTGACCGTGATCCGTATGGTGCCGGTGGCACTGTGTCTGGCCGGCAGCGGGCTGGACGCCAGGACGGTGGGCTTCATCGGCTGGTTCGGCCCCCGCGGACTGGCCTCGATCATCTTCGGGCTGCTCGCGGTCGAGGAACTCACCCCCGCCGGTGCCCGGCCGGTGCTCCCGGTGATCGCCTGCACCGTCCTCCTCAGCGTCCTCGCCCACGGCCTCACCTCCGCCCCGCTGGCGAACCGCTACGGCAAGGCGGCCGGGCCCGCGGCCCCCGCCGGCGCACCGTCCCAGGACCTGCCCGTCCGGGGCATGGCGGCCGGCGGCTTCCACCGGAACCGCGGCCGCCGCGGCCCGTCACCGACCTGACCCCGCCCCCAAAGACCGCACCCGTCCCGCCGCCCTCCGCGATCGGCGGAGGGGGTGGAACGGGTGCGGGACACCTGGTGCGGCGCTACGCCCCGGCGTACGGGACGGGACGCCGGGCCCGGGTCAGCCCTTCTTGGTCTCCCAGAAGATCTTGTCGATCTGGGCGATGTAGTCCAGGGCCTTCTGGCCGGTCGCCGGGTCGTGGGAACCCTTGGCGGCGCTGAGGGCCTTGAGGGTGTCGTTGACCAGCTGGTGCAGCTCCGGGTACTTCTCGAAGTGCGGGGGCTTGAAGTAGTCGCTCCACAGCACCGAGACGTGGTGCTTGGCCAGCTCGGCGCGCTGCTCCTTGATCTGGACGGCGCGGGTGCGGAAGTCGGCGTCCTCGTTGGCCTGGTACTTCTCCTGGACGGCCTTGACCGACTCGGCCTCGATGCGGGCCTGGGCGGGGTCGTACACACCACAGGGCAGGTCGCAGTGGGCGCTGACCTTGACCTTGGGGGCGAACAGGCGCGAAAGCATGTTCAGTCCTTCCTCGTGATCGTCTTCTCAGGTGCGAGATTACTCGGTGCGGGAAGGCTTTTCTCGGGCGGGCCGGGGGTCTTAGGGCAAAAGTCCGGTGTCACGGTGGGACTGGTGGAGGATGGGCCCGTGAACGGGTCGGACCGGGGCTGGACCGGGAGGTACGGGATGCCGGAGCGGGTGCACGAGCGCGAGCCGGAGCGGGACGGGGACGCGGACGCCGGGCAGGAACGGGGCGGGCTCCTTCGTGCCTTCGGGCTGGCCGAGGTGTACAACCCGTCGATGGTGCCGACGCTGCGGCCCGGCGACCAGCTGGTGGTGCGGTACGGGGCGGCGGTCCGGCCCGGTGACGTGGTCGTGCTGCGGCATCCGTTCCGGCAGGACCTGCTGATCGTCAAGCGGGCGGTGCAGCGGCGCGACGGCGGCTGGTGGGTCCAGGGGGACAATCCGTTCGTCGAGAACGACAGCCGGGAGTTCGGGGTGGTCCCGGACGAGCTGGTCCTCGCGCGCGCCTGGGTGCGGGTGCGGCCGCCGCGGGGGATTCAGCGCTCGGTCACCGGGGTGCTCTCCTGGGCGGTGTCGGCGGTCCGGCCGGTACGGGCCGCGCGCTCGTTCTCCAGGCGCTTGCGGGCGCGGTAGGCGGCGACGTTGGCGCGGGTGGCGCAGCGGTCGGAGCAGTAGCGCCGGGAGCGGTTGGTCGAGGTGTCCAGGTAGACGTTGCGGCAGGGCCGCGCCTCGCAGATGCCCAGCCGGTCCACGCCCAGCTCGGTGAGGTGGAAGGCCAGGCCCATACAGGCGGTCGCGGTGTAGCCGGCGGTCGCGTTGGCGGCGTGGTCGGCGATGTGCATGTGCCAGTCGGGGCGGCCGTCGTCGTCCCGGAACTCGTGGCCGGAGATCTGCGGGCTGACCGGGAACTCCATCATCAGGGCGTTGAGCAGGTCCACGGCCAGCACCTCGTCGCCGGTGTCGGCGGCCTCGAAGACGGCGCGCAGCCGGGAGCGGACCGTGCGCAGCCGTGTGACGTCGCTGTCGGTCGCGCGCCGAGCGGCCTGCTGGGCGGGACCGAACAGCTCCCGTACGACGTCGACCGAGGTCAGGGTGTCGGTGCCGCGTTCGGGCTGCTCGGTGTTGACCAGTCGCACGGCATAGTCCGAGTAATAGGCCAGTTCCACTTGTAGTCCTTACGGGCGGAGGCTAGTGTGCGGGTACGACCTTGTAGTAAGGGGTGTCCTCACTACGAGGGTATTACGGCCTGGAGAGGAAGCGATGACCGAGACCGTCGTCGGCGCCGATTGGCAAGCGTGGCAGAACAGTTGGGACCGCCAGCAGGAGTGGTACCTCCCCGACCGCGAGGAGCGGTTCCGGGTGATGCTGGACATGGTCGAGGCGCTGGTGGGTCCGGCGCCCCGGGTCCTGGATCTGGCATGCGGCACGGGCAGTATCTCCGACCGGCTGCTCACGCGGTTCCCCGAGGCCGAGAGTGTGGGCGTCGATCTCGATCCCGCGCTGCTGGCCATCGCGGAAGGGTACTTCGAAGGCGAGTCCCGGGTCCGCTTCGTACGGGCCGATCTCAAGGACCCGCAGTGGACGGCGAAGCTGCCGCACGACTCCTACGACGCGGTGCTCACCGCCACCGCGCTGCACTGGCTGCACAGCGAGGACCTGCGCGGGCTCTACGGGCAGCTCGGCGGACTGGTGCGGGACGGCGGGGTCTTCATGAACGCCGACCGGATGCCCGAGGAGGGCACCCCGCGGATCAACGCCGCCGAGCGGGCCTTCCGGCACGCGCGGATGGACGCGGCGAAGGCGAAGGGCGCCGTGGACTGGGCCGAGTGGTGGCAGCTGGCGGCCGCCGACCCGCGGCTGGCCGCGCCGACCGCCGAGCGCTTCGAGATCTACGGCGAGCACGCCGACGGCGACACCCCGTCGGCCGCGTGGCACGCCGCCGTGCTGCGCGAGGCGGGTTTCGCGGAGGCCCGGCCGGTATGGGCCTCGCCCACCGACGCCCTGGTACTGGGCCTGAAGTAGGGCGGCCCCGCAGTGAGGGGCGGTCCGGCGGTGCTGTCGTACGCACCCACCGGACCGCCCCTCACCGCCACCGCGTCCGCGGCGGGCGCGCTACAGCACCTTCGACAGGAACGACTTCGTCCGCTCGTGCTGCGGATTGCCGAGTACCTCGCGCGGGTGGCCGGATTCGACCACCACACCGTCGTCCATGAAGACCAGCGAGTCGCCGACCTCCCGGGCGAAGCCCATCTCATGGGTCACGACGATCATCGTCATGCCGTCCGCGGCCAGGTCCTTCATGACGTCCAGGACGTCACCGACCAGCTCCGGGTCCAGCGCCGAGGTCGGCTCGTCGAAGAGCATCAGCTTCGGCTCCATCGCCAGCGCACGGGCGATGGCGACGCGCTGCTGCTGGCCGCCGGAGAGCTGCGAGGGGTAGTTCCTGGCCTTGTCGGCGAGGCCGACGCGGTCCAGGAGCCTGACCGCCCGCTCCCGCGCCGCGGCCTTGGACTCGCCCTTGACCTGGATCGGCGCCTCCATGACGTTCTCGATCGCGGTCATGTGCGGGAAGAGGTTGAAGCGCTGGAAGACCATGCCGATGTCCCGGCGGCGCGCGGCGACCTCCTTGTCGCGCAGCTCGTAGAGCTTGCCGTTGTGCTCGCGGTAGCCGACCAGTTCGCCGTCGACCGAGAGCCGGCCGGCGTTGACCTTCTCCAGGTGGTTGATGCAGCGCAGGAACGTCGACTTGCCGGAGCCGGACGGGCCGATCAGGCAGAAGACCTCCCGCGGCGCGACCTCCAGGTCGATGCCCTTGAGGATGTGGGCCGCGCCGAAGGACTTGTGGACGCCCTCGGCCTTGACCATCGGGCCGCCGCTGCTGCCCGCGGACTTCTCAGTGGTGATCTTGCTGGTCATCCGGCACCTCCGGCGGAGCGGTTGAAGCCGCCGGTCAGCTTCGCCTTGGCGCGCTGGAGCGGAGTGGGCGGGAGCTGGCGGCTGGCACCACGGGCGTAGTACCGCTCAAGGTAGTACTGCCCGATGCTCAGCACCGTGGTGGCGATCAGGTACCAGGTGGCGGCGAGGATCAGCATCTCGACCACCACACCGGAGTCCCGGCCGATGTTCTGGGCGGCCTGCAGCAGGTCGTAGTACTGGACGGCGGCCACCAGGGACGAGGTCTTCAGCATGTTGATGACCTCGTTGCCGGTCGGCGGCACGATCACCCGCATCGCCTGCGGCACGATGATCCGGCGCAGCGTCTTGGCGTGGCTCATGCCCAGCGCGTGCGCCGCCTCGGTCTGGCCCTCGTCGACGGCGTTGAGGCCGGCCCGGCAGATCTCCGCCATGTACGCCGCCTCGTTGAGCCCCAGGCCCAGCAGCGCGCACAGGAACGGGGTCATGAAGTCCGACCACTCGTCCTTGTAGATCGGCATGATGTCGATGTACTGGAAGACGAGGCCCAGGTTGAACCAGAGGAACAGCTGGACGTAGACCGGAGTGCCGCGGAAGAACCAGACGTAGAACCACGCGACCGTCGAGGTGACCGGGTTCTTGGACTGGCGCATCACGGCCAGGACCACACCGCCGACGATGCCGATGATCATCGAGAGCACGGTGATCAGCAGGGTGTTGCGCAGGCCCTTGAGGATGTCCGCGTTGAACATGTACTGGGGGATGGCGTCCCAGTTGACGTCCGCGGTGGCGAAGGCCCTGCCGAGCAGGGCGACCAGCCCGATGACGACGAGTGCCGCCACCCAGCGTCCGTAATGGCGTACGGGGATGGCTTTGAGGGACTGGGGCGGCGGAGCATCTGCCGGCGGCTGGGCCGACTTGTCGACGTCAACTGACACGGGTGTTGCCTTTCAGCATTCGGCGGGAGGTGCGCGGGCGGAGAGTGCGGTGGGCGGCGGCTCAGGAGCCGCTGTTGATCTGCACCTTCTTGACCGCGGCGTCCTTGACGTCCCACTTGTCCAGGACCTTGGCGTACGTGCCGTTCTTGATCGCGCTTTCCACGGCGGCCTTCAGTGCGTCGCGCAGCCGGTCCTGGCCCTTGGGGACCGCGATGCCGTACGGGGCCGCCTTCAGCGGCGCGCCGCCGACCATCTGGAAGTCCTTGCCGCCCCCGGAGACCTTCACCGCGTACGCCGCGACCGGGTAGTCGCTGGAGACGGCGTCCACGCCGCCGGTACGCAGCCGGGTCTGGGCCTCGGAGTCGTTGTCGAACGCCTCGATCGAGATCGGCTCCGCGTCGTTGGACTCACAGGCCTTCGACTTGTCCTTGGCCAGGTCGTGCGAGACGGTGCCACGCTGCACCGCGATCTTCTTGCCGCACAGCGTTTCCCAGCCGTCGACGCCGTTGGTCTTGCCCTTGCGGGTGTAGAGCGAGACGCCGACGTTGAGGTAGTCGATGAAGTCGACGCCCTTGCCGATCTTCTTGCCGGTGTTGCTGTCGATGCCCTCCTGGCGCTCCTTGGTGTCCGTCATCGCCGACATCGCGATGTCGTAGCGCCTGGACTTCAGGCCGCCCATGAGGGTGTCGAAGGTGGCGTTGTTGAAGTTGAGCTTGATGCCCAGCTCCTTGCTCATCGCCGCCGCGAGATCCGGGTCGATGCCCTCGATCTTCCCGCTGGAGCGGAACTCCACCGGCTTGTAGGTGATGTCCGAGCCGACCTGGAGGAAGCCCTTCTCCTGGACGTCCTTGGGCAGCTTCTTGAACAGCGGTGCGTTGACGTTCCGGCTCTTCTTCGCCTCACGCTTGGCGATGGCCTCGTTCGTCTGGTCACCGCAGGCGCTGAGCAGCAGCAGCGAGGCGGCGACCGCGGTCGCTGCGGCCGCGGCTGTACGAGACCTGCCGGCGGCCGTGCGACGGGTGGTGCGTGCGGTCATGCTGAGCCTCCTGCGGATGGAGAAGCCGACGCGACAAAGGGCCGGGGCACACCTTCGAGCGTCGTGACCTCGGTCGGTGACGGAATCCTGCCATCCGCGCTCCGGTATTCGGACTCTCGTTCAGGTCAAAATCGGATAACGGACGGCGGCACCGGAGTGACGGGCGGATGCCGCCGGGGAGGTCCCGCGCCGTCCCGGCGGGCACCCGGTGGCCCGGCCCGGCTCCGGGCATCTCGGAATCCGGACGGAGGCAGAGGGCTCTTCTGAGTTTTTTGTGCATTTCGCCGTTATTGTCGGAGCCTTGAACCCGAGGGTAATGAATCTGACTCGTCGGGGCGCGCGCCCGTCAGGTAGAAAGGTGCGTTACACCCCTCATCCGGGGCTCAGGGCGCGTGTGCGGCGCGCCCGGCGTCCGTACCTCCCCCCGCGCGGCAGTCATCTGCGGCGCAGGGCACGGACGCGGTGCCCGCCCACCCCTCAACCAGGGAGTGGCCACCCTCAGCAGATTCACGAATAAAAGGGGTAAGACAAGTGGCAGCGGAGATCGTCAATCCTCGCAGCGACAGCAATACCGGTACGGACGCGAACAGCGCGCCCGACAATGCCTTCGATCCGGCGTTCGCGCTGCATCGCGGCGGCAAGATGGCCATTCAGGCGACCGTGCCGGTCCGGGACAAGGACGACCTGTCCCTCGCCTACACGCCGGGCGTCGCCAAGGTGTGCAGCGCCATCGCCGAGCAGCCCGAGCTGGTGCACGACTACACCTGGAAGTCCCAGGTCGTCGCCGTGGTCACGGACGGAACCGCGGTGCTCGGCCTCGGTGACATCGGTCCGGAGGCCTCGCTCCCCGTGATGGAGGGCAAGGCCATCCTCTTCAAGCAGTTCGGCGGCGTCGACGCGGTGCCGATCGCGCTCGGCACCACCGACACCGACGAGATCATCGAGACCGTCGTCCGGATGGCCCCGTCCTTCGGCGGCGTCAACCTGGAGGACATCTCGGCGCCGCGGTGCTTCGAGATCGAGCGCCGGCTCCAGGAGGCCCTGGACATTCCGGTCTTCCACGACGACCAGCACGGCACCGCCGTGGTCACGCTGGCCGCGCTGCGGAACGCCGCCAAGCTCACGGACCGTTCGCTGGGGCAGCTGCGGGCGGTCATCTCGGGCGCCGGCGCGGCCGGTGTCGCCATCGCCAAGATCCTCATCGAGGCGGGCATCGGAGACGTCGCGGTCTGCGACCGCAAGGGCATCGTCTCCACCGACCGCGGCGACCTCACCGACGTCAAGCGCGACGTGGCCGGCTTCACGAACAAGGGCCGGCTGACCGGTTCGCTGGAGGACGCGCTGGCCGGGGCCGATGTCTTCATCGGTGTCTCCGGCGGCACGGTGCCGGAGGAGGCGGTGGCGAAGATGGCGAAGGACTCGCTGATCTTCGCGATGGCCAACCCGACCCCGGAGATCCACCCGGACATCGCGCACAAGTACGCGGCCGTGGTCGCCACCGGGCGCAGCGACTACCCCAACCAGATCAACAACGTGCTGGCCTTCCCGGGCATCTTCGCCGGTGCCATGCAGGTGCGGGCCTCGCGGATCACGGAGGGCATGAAGCTCGCCGCCGCCGAGGCGCTGGCCGCCGTGGTCGCCGACGAACTCGGCGCCGACCGGGTGATCCCCTCGCCGTTCGACGAGCGGGTCGCCCCGGCCGTCACCGCCGCCGTCGCGGCCGCCGCCCGCGCCGAGGGCGTGGCGCGCCGCTGACCGCGCCGCCGCGTTTCCACGCCGACGGGCCGGGCCCGCACCTCCAGGGGTGCGGGCCCGGCCCGTCGTGAGCGCGGTGCACCGCCGGGCCGACGCGGTGCGTGTCACACCCGTACGCGGTACCGAAGCGCCCGGCAGCGGCCTACGTTGGGCTCATGTTTGCTGCCTATGCCGCCCGCATCGACCGTGACCAGCCGCTGAACGGCCTCGAATTGGGGGAGCGCCCGGCCCCCGGCGCACGCCCCGGCTGGACGACCGTCAACGTGAGGGCCGCCTCCCTCAACCACCACGACCTGTGGTCGCTGCGCGGGGTGGGGATCACCGACGAGGCGCTGCCGATGATCCTCGGCTGCGATGCCGCCGGGGTGGACGAGGACGGCAACGAGGTCGTCCTGCACTCCGTCATCGGGCAGACCGGCCACGGTGTCGGCCCGAAGGAGAAGCCCTCCATCCTCACCGAGCGCTACCAGGGCACCTTCGCCGAGCAGGTCACCGTCCCCTCCTGGAACGTGCTGCCCAAGCCGAAGGAACTGTCCTTCGAGGAGGCCGCCTGTCTGCCGACCGCCTGGCTGACCGCGTACCGGATGCTGTTCACCAACGGGGGCGTACGGCCCGGCGACAGCGTCCTGGTGCAGGGCGCGGGCGGCGGTGTGGCGACCGCCGCCATCGTGCTGGGCGCCGCGGCCGGGCTGCGGGTCTTCGCCACCAGCCGGGACGAGGCCAAGCGCAAGCGGGCCCTGGAGCTGGGCGCCGAGGCGGTGTTCGCGTCCGGGGAGCGGCTGCCGCACCGGGTGGACGCGGTGATCGAGACGGTCGGCGCCGCCACCTGGTCGCACTCCGTCAAGTCGCTGCGCCCCGGCGGCACCCTGGTCATCTCGGGCGCCACCAGCGGCTACACCCCCAAGAGCGGGGAGCTCAACCGGATCTTCTTCCTGGAGCTGAAGGTCGTCGGCTCCACCATGGGCGACAAGACGGAGCTGGCGTCGCTGCTCAGCTTCTGCGCGGCCAAGGGCATCCGGCCGGTCATCGATTCGACGCTGCCGCTGGACCGGGCGCGCGAGGGCTTCAGCAAGATGGCCGAGGGTGAGCTGTTCGGCAAGATCGTACTGACCGTCTGACGGCTGACGGACACCCACTTCTCTTCGGAAGGCTGCGGACCGTGCGGATTCTGCGGGCGGAGGGGCGCCCCGCCATGCCGTGGAGCAACGGCGGCGGGGTGACCCGGGAGGTCGCCGTCCACCCGCCGGGCGCCGGCTGGGACACCTTCGTCTGGCGGGTCAGCCTGGCGGACGTCACCCGGGACGGGCCGTACTCGCCGCTGCCCGGCGTCCGGCGCGTCCTCACCGTCGTCGCCGGGGCCGGGCTGGAGCTGACGGTGGACGGCACCACCCGGCTCCTCCCGGACCGCGGCCGCCCGTTCGCCTTCCCCGGCGGCGCGGAGACCGGCTCCCGGCTGCTGGACGGCCCGGTCGTCAACCTCAATGTGATGCTGCGGGAGGGGCGGGCGGACGCGACGGTGGAGATGCTGCGGGGCCGCCGGACGGTGGAGCCGGCAGGGCGGCCGGCCGGTGGCGCCGAGCGCGGCGACGGCCCGGAGGCCGTGCTGGTCGTGGCCGTCGAGGGGGAGACCCGGGTCCGGACGCCCGGCGGGCCCGCGGTGCCGCTGGCCCGCTTCGACGCCGCGCTGCTGACGGGGCCGCAGGCGGCGCCCGCCGAGGTGCGGACGGACGGCACCGCGGCGCTGATCACCCTGTCCGCGGCCGCTCCCACTGCCCGACCCCAGGGCTGAACCGCCCGGCCCGCGGGCTCCTCAAGTGTGCTCACCCCGGGCCGAGTTGTGCCATGTCTGTCAATGATGGTTGACGCCCGCGGGGCGTCAACGTACATTGACATCCATGACCGAAGCAACGGATCTCGCCGAGCGGGCCGGTGACCGGGACCCCCGGGTGGGGCTCCGCGCCGTGGCCGCGCTCCGCCGGCTCCTGGAGCAGCTCGAAGCCGTGCAGGTGCGCAGCGCCCGCGCGAAGGGCTGGTCGTGGCAGGAGATCGCGGCGGAGCTGGGTGTCAGCAGGCAGGCAGTGCACAAGAAGCACGGGAGGCGCTGATGTTCGAGAAGTTCACGGCCGAGGCGCGCGCGGTGGTGCGCGGCGCGGCCGAGCAGGCGGACCGTACGGGCACCGGGACGATCGGCGAACCGGAGCTGCTGCTCGCACTGCTGGAGCGCAGGCAGTCACCGGCCGCCGGGGTGCTCGCCGCACTCGGGGCCCACGAACGGCGGGAGTCGGTGGCGCAGGCCCTGGCGGAGGTGCGCCGCCGGGGCGGGGTGACCGCGGCGGACGCGGCGGCGCTGGCTGGGCTGGGGATCGACATCGACGCGGTCGTGGCGCGGGTGGAGGAGACCCACGGGGTGGGCGCGCTGGCCGCCGACGGGACGGCCGGGCGCCGGAAACGGGTGCGCCGGCCCTTCACCCCGGAGGCGAAGGCCGTACTGGAGCGCGCGCTGCGCATCGGGGCCGGCCGCGGTGAGCGCCACCTCGGCGACGAGCATCTGCTGCTCGCGCTGACCACCGGCTCCGGACCGGCCGCTGCGGTGCTCGCCGGCATCGGGGTGACCCACGACGAGGTGGTGCGGTCGCTGGGCGAGGCGCGGGGCCGGCGCGCGAGCTGAGCCGGGCGGGGCGGCTTCGTGGGTCCACGGGACCGCCTCGTGACCGCCCGGCGGGGCGGATCTCCTGGCGTCGCCCGGCCGGACCGCCCCTACGGCTGACCGGCCCGCACCCTCCCGAGGCCCGGTGTGCTGCGCCGGGGGAGATACCCCGCCTCGGAGACCGCGCCGAGCACCGGGTGGAGCAGGTGCGCCAGCCGTTCGGCGCGGGAGTGGCCCAGTGCCCGCCACGGCCCGGCCGCCAGCCGGTCGGTCGTCCGCTCGATCGCCTCGCGCTCCGTGCGGGCGCGGTCGGTCGCGGTGCCGTCCGGGGCGATCCAGCCACGGGCGGCGAGACGGTGCCGGGCGTCGCTCCACTCCTGTGCGCTCCAGCCGCGTCCCACGAAGTCGGCGGCCGGCGCGGCACCCGTGACGACACAGGACACCAGGGCTTCGCAGGGGTCGAGTTCGCAGGTCAGCAGGGCCGCCAGATGGCCGTCCCCGCGGTGTTCGCGGAGCACCGTCGCGGCCTGCCAGAGCACCAGGTGCGGGGCGTCCGGCCAGGGCAGATCGCGGTTGGCGGCGGCCAGCGGGCGGGCGGCGGAACCGGCGTTCTCGGCGGCCTGCCGGGCGAGCCGCGCCGCCTCCATGAGCTGCGCGGTGGTCAGCCGGCCGGCGACGAGGGCGGTCAGCGCACGGTCCATCGCCAGCAGCCGGGCCTCCAGCACCACGGACGGTGCGGCGACGCTCCAGATCCGCGGGACGTGGCGGGCGACCATCCGCGGGCTGAAGGTGTAGTACGTCGCGGCGACCAGCTCGGGTCCGGCGGCGCCCAGCGGAGCCGTACGCCAGGCGAAATAGCTGGGCCAGCGGGACGCGACGTCATGGCCGAGGCCGGCGGCGACCCGGCGGGCCTCGGGGGCGAAGTACAGCGTGGCGTGCAGTGGCTCCAGCAGGTGCCACATCCGGCGGGCGACCGAAAGGTATTCCGACATCGCTTTACCTCATGGCCTTCACGATGCGTGCGCAGACGGGAGAGTCGGACGGTGGTCCGGACCACGGCCGCCGGCCCGCGGAACCGGGCAGTGGGGCTCCCCGGTACCCGGTGCCGAACGAAAAGCCGTGCGAAGTAGTCACTTCCCCGATTACGCCGCGTGAATCCGGACCGCAGATGGCAACTGTGGGTAACAGAAGGCGGGTTGGGGGATTCCGCTTCCGGACGCCGCAGCCCCGGGTGGCCCAAACCCCCTCGTGCGGCGGAAATTGAGTCGAACACGGGCGGCCGCACACGTACGGTGACCCGGCCGGCGGCGGCCCACGGGGGCCGGGGCCGCACGACGCGAGGAAGCGAGCCGCAGATGACACAGCAGGGATGGGCCGACGAGGGATTCGGGGCCGTCGCGGACGCGTTCGCCCGGAACTTCGCCGAGGACCGGGAACTCGGCGCCGCCGTCGCGGTGTTCGCGCACGGGCGCAAGGTCGTCGACCTGTGGGGCGGGACCGCCGACGACCGGACCGGGCGCGCCTGGGACGAGGACACCGTCCTTCCCGTCATGTCCCTCGCCAAGGGCCTGATCAGCGTCTGCGCCCATCTGCTCGCCCAGCAGGGGACGCTGGATCTCGACGCCCCGGTGGCCGACGTCTGGCCGGAGTTCGCCCAAGGGGGCAAGGAGGGGATCACCACCCGGATGGTGCTCGCCAACACCGCCGGAATCCCGCTCGCCGAGCGGCGGCTGGACTTCACGGAGCTGACCCGGTGGACGCCGGTGATCCGCGCCCTGGAGGAGCAGCCGGTGCTGTACGAGCCCGGCACCGCCTACGAGTACCACGCGCACGCCTTCGGCTTCATCGTCGGCGAACTCATCCGGCGGCTCACCGGCCGGACGCCCGGCGGGTACTTCCGCGAGGCCGTCGGCGACGGACTGGGGCTGCGGACCTGGATCGGGATGCCGCGGGAGGAGGTGCCGCGGCTGGCCCGGCTGGCCGAGGCCGAGGGGCGCTCCCCGCTGCCGAGCGCCGACCTGCTGCCCATGCGGGCCCTGACGATGAACGGCGTCCTGCCCTTCCCCGGCCTCGACGATCCGCACGGCTACAACTCCCCGGACCTGCTGACCGCCGAATTCCCCGGTGCGGGCGCGGTGTCCGGCGCCCGCGGGCTGGCGGCCCTCTATGCGGCGGTCGCGACCGGGGTGGACGGCGGGCCGCGGCTGCTCGGCGCCGACACCGTGACCGACGCGGTCCGGCAGCTGTCGGGCGGTCCGTCATGGTCGGGGTTCCCGGACCTCGGCGCCCGCTGGGGCAGCGGCTTCCTCGTCGACTCGCCGTTCCGCCGGCTGCTCGGCACGCGCTCCTTCGGCAACAGCGGGGCGGGCGGCCAGTTCGCCTTCGGCGACGACGAGTTCGGCGTCGGCTTCGCCTACACCGCGAACCGGATGGGGGCCGGGGGCGACCCGCGGGCCGACCGGCTCATCGGTGCGCTGCGGAGCTGCGTCGGGGCCCCGGAGCCCGTGGAGCCCGCGGCCGGGGCCTGAGCACACGGCCGCGGCGGGGCGGGCGCGCCCTGAGGCACCCGCTCCGCCACGGTGGCCACCCGCCGGCCCCGCCCCGGCGGCGTCAGTCGTCCCCGTCAGCGCGCGCGGCGTACCGCTCCGGGTGGCGCAGCAGCGCGCCGATGTGGGCGGCGGCCGTCGACAGCCGGTCGCGGGACTCCGTGAGCTGTGCGGCGGTGACGCCGTGATCGCGGGCCGCGTCCCGCAGGTCGTCGCGGAAGCGGTCCAGCAGCCGGTCGAAGTCGCGGGCGGGGTCCTCGCCGGCTGGTTCCCGCGCCCACTCCGGGGCCGGCGGGGCTTCGGCCGCCGCGTCCGCCCCGGCCGCTCCGGCCGTCGCGTCCGGTCCGGCACCGTCCCCCGGCCGGTCGGCGCGCTCGACCCTCACCCCGGTCCCGTCGTCCGCGCCGGCCCGCCCGGCCCCGCCCGGCTCACCGGCCTCGCGCCGGGCGTCGGACGGGCCGCCGGTGAAGCGGCCGACCTCGCGGGACACCTCGGACAGCGCCTCGCGCACCACGCCCGCCCAGTCGCCCGACCGCACCGCCCCCTGGGCCTGTTCCTGGACGTGCCGGATGACCCGCTGGACCTCCTCGCGGGCGACGTCCTGGGCGTCCCTGGCCTGCTTACGGGCCCGCTGGGCGTCCTGCTTGGCGCGCCGGCTCTCCTCCTTGGCCCGGCGGGCCTGTTCCTTCCACTCCTCCTTGGCGCGCCGGAACTCCTCCTTCGCCTGCTGCCAGGACTCCTTGTCGCGGAACGCGCCCTCGAAGGAGCCGGCGCCCGGGAACGGCCGCTCGTCGGCGCCGTCCGCGGTCCCGTCGCCGGCTCGCCCGGCCGTACCGTCGCCTCGCGCGTCCCTGCGGGCCTGCTGGGCGGCTTCCCGGATCTCGCGGCGCAGATCCCGCGCCGAACCGCTCACGTCCTCCCGGATGTCGGAGGCGAGTGAGGCGACCGACTCCCGGATCTCCAGCTCCAGATCGGCCAACTCGCCGCCGCGGTCCGCGAGTTCGGTGCGGCCGGCGTCGGTGAGCGAGTAGACCTTGCGGCCGCCCTCGGTCGTGTGGGTCACCAGGCCCTCGGCCTCCAGCTTGGCCAGCCGGGGGTAGACCGTGCCGGCGGAGGGGGCGTAGAGGCCCTGGAAGCGCTCCTCCAGGAGGCGGATGATCTCGTAGCCGTGCCGCGGCGCCTCGTCCAGCAGCTTGAGGAGGTAGAGGCGGAGGCGGCCATGGGCGAAGACGGGGGGCATGCTCAGAGCACCTTCTTCCGGGCGGGCGGGTCGGTGGGGGAGTCCCCCTGCGGGCCGGGGGCCGGGCTGTCGCCGGGGCCGCCCGGCCGGTGCTCCTCGTCCCCGTCCCCGTAGGAGGGGCGGCGCAGCAGGGCCAGTCCGCCGGAGACGGTGGTGACCTTGAGGGTGCCGGTGCCCGCGCCGAGCGCACCGGTGATCTTCTTGGCGCCCCACTGGCCGGTGACCCGCAGGTCGTCGAAGGCGTTGGAGACCGTGCCGCTGGCGGTGTTGGCCTCCACCCTGGCGTCGGCCGGGTCCGGCAGCCGGATGGCGACCTCCCCGGAGACCGTGGTCAGGGCGATGTCCGCGGCCCGGCCGGGGTCCAGGTCGAGGACCATGTCGCCGCTGACGGAGTCCGCGCGCACCGCCCCGCCCGCCCCGTCGATGACCGTCAGATCCCCCGAGACGGAGTGGAAGCGCAGATCGCCGGTGACCGACTGCACCTCGACGTTGCCGGAGACGGTGTCGGCGCGCACCCTGCCGGTCAGCCCGACGAGCGTGGCGTCACCGGAGACCCCGCGGACGTCCGTACGCCCCGAGATGCCGGAGATCACCGCGCCGGCCCCCACCACGCCGACCTCGACACGGGTGCCGGCCGGCACCGTCACCGAGATCACCGCGCTGCGGTTCCAGCCCTTGCGGTCCAGGAACTTCAGAAAGCCCTTCCAGGGGAGGTCGTCGTAGACGATCGAGAGGGTGCCGTCCTCGCAGGCGACGGTCAGCGGCGGGCCGTGCAGCTCGCTGATCTCCACCCGGGCCGGACCGCCCTCCGAGGTGCCGACGACGTTGACGGTGCCGCCGACCACGCGCACGTTCACGGCGTCGAAGGGGTCCGGGATCTCCAGTGTGCGTGGCTCGGCCACCTGCATCGGCTGCGACCACTCGCTCCGGGCTGACATTCCTGGCCTCCCCTGGATAGTCCTGCAACGCAATATATCGCGTCTCTTGGGAACACGATATATCGCGGATTGTGGAAGTCAAGCATCCGGTTGTGAGGGGTCCGTCGACGCCGCCGGGGGTGCAACCGCGCACCCGGAAAGCGGTGTCCTGGCCGGTGACCACTGTTGTCATGGCGTATGCCATAGGGGAGTTGAAACTGTGCGTACCTCCACGGGGCTGATCTCGACGCTGGTGCTCGGCGCCGCCCTGAGCCTGCCGGTCACCGCCGCCCACGCGGCTCCTGCCGCTCCCGCCGCCCCGGCCGCCGCTGCCGCGTCGTGCCACGGGCTGATCGCGAAGGCCTACTCGCTCAACGACAAGGCCATCTCGGCGGACCGCGGCCGCAGCTACAAGAAGGCCGCGAAGTACAACCACTCGGTGCAGGGGAAGATCGTCAACGCCAAGGGGGCGTGCCGGAACGCCCGCCACCGGGACGAGATCCGCGGGGCCCTCGACGGCGCCGCGGGCGGTACCGAGGCCGCCGAGCACCACAACAAGAAGGCGTACATCGAGCACGACCGGCGGGCCGGTCAGGCGGCCCTCAACGCCGAGTACGACGTGAAGAGCTACCTGCGCAAGGCGCTCAGCCGCTCCTGATCTCCGGATCGGTCACGACGGTCCGCCGCCCTTACGGGGGCGGACCGTCCGCGCATGACCCGGCCGCCGGGGACGGGGGCACCGTGCTTCCGGTCCGGCCCGTTCCTCGATGGCTCCTATTCGTCCTCGTCCTCGTCGTCCAGCCGGGCCAGCCACGTGGCCAGCCGCTCCACCGGTACCTCGAAGTCCGGATTGAGATCGACGAACGTCCGCAGCTGGTCGGCCACCCAGGCGAGGGTGACCTCTTCCTCGCCGCGCCGGTTCTCCAGCTCCTCGATGCCACGGTCAGTGAAATACACGCGCTCTCCACCAGGGGTCATGGGTCATTCCCGGCCAGGATAGGCAGGCTCACGGACCTCTCGCGCCACAGACGGCCGGCGGCTAGCCTGATCACCTGTCAACGGTCCTGCGGCAATGGGGACATTGCCGCCCACGGGGCGCGGGAGGCCGTGATGCACGAGCGCGCACAGCGCATCGAACTCCCCGACGGCACGGAGGTCTGGGCCCGGGTCTCCCGGCTCGACACCCCGGAGCCCGACGGGACGGACGACGCCGACGCGGAATTCGAGGACGTCGGCGCCTGGGACGCGCTGGGGGCCCGGGTCGAGGGGCTCCGCGAGGTGATCGGCGGGGTCGCCGCCAGCGTCCGGCAGGCCGCCGAGCGGGTCGCGCCGCACGAGACCAGTGTGACCTTCGGCGTGGAGCTCTCGGCCAAGCCGGGCAAGGCCGTCGCCCTGCTCGCGGACGGCGAGGCGAAGACCAACCTCTCCGTCACCCTCACCTGGCGCGCGGACCGGGCGCCAGAAGGCGAGGCGCCGCACGGGACGCCCACACCCGGCCCCCGGGAGCCGGACGATTCGGACCGCTGATGGCGACCTCCGAGCGCCGGGCCGCCGGCCGGGACGACCGCGCCCGCCACACACAGCTCCTCGACCACGCCGGACGCACCACCGTCGGCCTGCGCGCCGCCCCGGGCGGTGCCACCGCCCGGCTGTGGGGCAGCGGGGTGCTGGTCGCCCCGGGGTGGGTGCTGACCTGCGCCCATGTGCTCGCGGCGAGCGACGGGCGGCGCCGGGACACCGGCCCGGACGGGGTGTTCGGGGTGACCTACGGCGGTGGGGTGCTGCCCGCCCGGCTCGCCTACGACCTCAGCCGCCCCCGTCCGGACGCCGGGCCCGCCGCCGCCCGCGCCGACCTCGCCCTGGTCCGGCTGCTCGACCCGGTGACCGAGCACCCCTGCGCCTGGCTCAGCGATCAGCCGGCGACGCTCCTGGAGGACGCGTACATCTTCCGCGGGCACGACCAGCCGGGCGCGGGCACCGAGGAGGACGTCGGCGGGGGCGCGGGCCCACAGGGAGCGGACCCCGTACGGGACGTGCGGGACGGCCGCGGCCCGCGGGACCTACGCGCCGGGTCCGGGCCGGGCGGCCGGCGCGGCGCCCCCGGCGGTCCGCGCGCCCCCCTCACCACCCCCGTCGACCCCTTCATCGCGGTCCGCTTCGGTGCCCGCGACGCCCGGGGCCTCCAGTTCGGCAGCGACGTCCGGGTCACACCGGGCGCCTCCGGCGGCCCGCTGCTCGACTGCGACCGCGGCGAGGTGGTCGGCATCGTCAAGGGCCGCCACCAGCAGGACCACGTCGGGCTGGCGGTACCGGTCACCGCGCTGCGCGGGCTGGGCCCGGAACACCTGGCCGAGGGCGCCGAGGGCCTGGGACCCGACCCGTACCACGCGCTGATGAGCGCGCACGACCGCTGGCACTGGGCCGGCCAGGGTCTCGGCAGCACGGCCGGGCCCACCTGGTTCGACGCGCAGCACGCGATCATGGCAGGCCGGGGCCGCCTGTGGGGCGTGCAGGAGCGGCTGCAGGCCCTGGACCTGCTCGCCCGGCTGCCCGCACCGCGCGATCCGCTGGTCGTGGAGGCCGCGGTCGGTGAGGTGCTGGAGCGCGGCGAGCGGCCCGGAGCCTGGCTGCTGCGTACCTGGCGGGACGGCCACGGCGCGCTCTACCAGGGCAGCGACCCGTACACGGAGCTGCGCGCCTTCGTGCACTATCTGCGGATCGTGGCGCAGCTGACCGCCGACGAGGTACGCGACGTCCCGGGCGACGAGGCCGCCGGGGTGCGCGAACAGGCCGCCCGCCTCACTGAGTTCGTCCAGGCCAAGGCGGTGGTGCTGCAGCCGCAGGACCGCCGGAGGATAGGGCCGGTCCGGCGCCGTCCGCGCTCCGTGCTCGTCGAGTTCGAGCCGCTCTTCTACGACGAGGGCGGGCCGGAGCTGTTCAACTGGTCGGTCAGCGAGGGCTACGGCCGGGGGCAGTGGCTGCGGGTGGACGTCCAGGAGACGGCCGGCGGGGTGCCGTTCGAGCAGGCGCGCGAGCAGGTGCTGCGGCGGCTCGGCGGACGGCTGCTGCGGGCCGACGGCGACGCCGGGCCGGGCGCCCGGGTACGCCTGGAGGTCGCCGTCCCCGAGGGCCGCTGGGACACCGCCGCCGGCCAGTGGGAGGTCGCGGCGTCGCCCCGGCGCACCGCCCGGCTGCGGCCGGTGGGCCCCGGGCGCGCGGTGATCCTGCGGGACCAGGGGCGCCGGGAACAGGTCGACCCGGCCTGGCTGCGCCGCTGGCAGGGCCTGGCCGCCGCCCGCGAACTGCACGCCCTGCGCCTCCCGCCGCGGCCGGGCACCGACGCCCGGTCCGGCTCCGCCGAGGCGATCTGGCGGCTGCTGGAGACGGCCGGTGAGGGCGCGCTGCCGGCGCTGTGCCACGCCGTCGCGGACGGCTTCGGCCGGGACGCGGTCGGCGTCGCCCTGGACACCGGTTTCCCGGCCGGGCTGTGGCCGGCCCACGGGCACGGCGAGGAGCAGGACTGCGACGCCGGCTGCGAGGAGTTCCACCGCGGGGTGCGGGAGCTGCTCCAGGGGTCGGGCGGGGTGGCCCGGCTCCCCGAACTGGTCCGGCAGCTGCGGGCCAAGGCCGCCGAGGCCGCGGAGGAGGGCACCCACTGGGCGCGCGATCTGGTGCTCCTCTACGACGACCCGGAGGACCCGATTCCGCCGCTCTTCGCGGACTGCCCCCAGGTGTCCCCGCGATGAGCGGCACGGGGGCGCCGCCCCCTGAGGCGCCATCCGCCGCGCACGCTCCCCGCACGCCTCGCACGCGCCCGGTGTCCACCCCGGCCGCGGCCGCCCTCGTGCGGCAAGTCGCGCCCCGTACCTGGTACTTGGGCTCCCGTGGCGCCCACGGGGGAGACCGGAAACCGCCCCGTGTGCTTCCGTCCGGGTGGGTACTGTCATAGCGTCGTGGAAGACTTGTTCGTGAGGACGTGACCGCGTGATGGCGGGTGGCGGACACGGGGGGAGGGCGAGCGGATGCCGACATCTCCGGTGCTCCGCCATGACCATCGCTCCTGACCGAGGCCTGGCCGGCGACGAGGAGTTCCGACGTGAGCGACTGGCTCATCTACCGTGGCGCGGGGGCACCGCACGACGGAATTGAGCAACTTCCGCCGCCACCCCCCTGGCGCGATTTCGACGGCGGCCCCCTCGTGGCGCCGCCGGCCGCCCTCGACCCCTCCTCCGAGCGCAGGCTCGGCGTCCAGCACCGGGAGGCCAGCCACCACCGCCCCGGCGAGACCGAGCGGGAGCTGGTCAACGCCGCCCTCTATCTGCGCCGTCCGCTGCTGGTGACCGGCGCGCCGGGCAGCGGCAAGAGCACCCTGGCCCACTCGGTCGCCTATGAACTCGGCCTCGGCCGGGTGCTCGGCTGGCCGGTCGTCAGCCGCAGCACGCTCCGTGACGGTCTCTACGACTACGACGCCATCGGCCGCCTCCAGGACCTCCAGATCGCCCGCGCCGCCCCGGCCGGCGGGGAGGACGGGGTGCCGGCCGGTCCGGACCCCACCGACGAACCCGGCGGCGGCATCGGCCGCTACATCCGCCTGGGCCCGCTGGGCACGGCCCTGCTGCCGGCCGCCCGGCCCCGGGTGCTGCTCGTCGACGAGCTGGACAAGAGCGACATCGACCTGCCCAACGACCTCCTCAATGTGCTGGAGGAAGGGGAGTTCCGGATTCCGGAGCTGGAGCGGCTGGCCGGATCTGCCCCCGAGGTGGAGGTGCTCAGCGACGACGGCACCCGGGTCACGGTCCGCGACGGCCGGGTGCGCTGCCACGCCTTCCCCTTCATCGTCCTCACCAGCAACGGCGAACGGGACTTCCCGGCACCGCTGTTGCGCCGCTGTATCCACCTCCACATCCCGGTGCCCGACAAGGAGCGCCTCGCCGCCATGGTGCGGGCGCACTTCGGCGAGGGCGCCGCCGAGCGCTACGAAGCGGTGATCGACCGCTTCCTGGACCGCGAGCCCGGCGATGTCCGCGCCGTCGACCAGCTCTTCAACGCCATCCACCTGACGCAGCGCGCGGGCTGGACGGACGAGGACGAGGAGGAGACGCGGCGGCGTCTGACGGCGGAGCTGATGCGGCCTCTCGACCGGACGAGGTGAGACCGGTGCCCCCCGGGGAGCCCGGCCCGGGCCCCCTCGACGAACTCGTCGCCCGGCTGACCGCGGCGGGGCTGCCGGCCGACGCCCGCGGGATGGCCGACGCCCTCTGGCTCGCCCAGTGGATCACCCCGGGCGCACCCCGGGCCGAGGGCGCCGCTGACCCCGGTACCGCCCGCACCGACCGTCCGGACCGTACAGATCCGGCCACTTTCCGGGTGGGACCGGCCGTATCCGCCGGACCCGCGGGCGCGGACGGGACGGCAGCGCCCGGCGGCGCGGCCGGGCCGGCGGACGGGGACCCCGCGCCCTCCGCGCTCCAGGACAGCGCCCGGCGCCGGGTCGCGGAGCTGCTGCCCACCCATGACCTGGGGGAGAGCCCCACGAGGTTCCCCGACCCGGACCGGCAGCGCCTGGGCGAGGTCGCGGTCCCGATCGCCTCCGCGTTCCCCGGACTGCTGCCGCTGCAACGCGCCCTGCGGCCCATCCAGCGCTACCGCCCGCCGGTCGCCCCGGTCCCCCGGAAGCTCGACGAGCCCGCCACCGCCGAGCTCTCCGCCCACGCCGAAATGATCATCCCGGTGCTGCGCGGGGTGCACCGCAGGGCGGCCGCGCTGCGGCTCCTGATGGACGGCTCGTCCTCGATGGCCGTCTGGGAGCAGATGCTGCACGACCTGCGCCAGGTCTGCGAACGCGTCGGCGCCTTCCGCGACGTCACGGTGCACTACCTCCATCCGCACGGCCAGGACATCGGGGTCGCGGCGGCCCCGGGGCCCGGCCGCCCGCTGCGCCCCGCCGACCAGCTGCACGACCCGACGGGCCATCACCTCACCCTCGTCGTCAGCGACTGCGCCGGCCCCCTCTGGCGGGACGGCCGGATGCAGCGGCTGCTCTACCGCTGGGCGGCCGACGCCCCGCTCGCCGTCGTCCAGCCGCTGCCGCAGCGGATGTGGGCGCGCACCCTCCTGCCCGCCGTCGCCGGGACCCTCGTCCGCCGCCAGGGCCCCTTCCAGGCCCTCGGCTTCCGGCCGGCCCGGCGCCGCCGTCCCCAGGGCCCGCCGGGCGCCCCGTCCGAGCCACCCCGCGAGCGCGCCGTCCCGGTCCTGTCCGCCACCCCCTCCGCCCTGGGCTCCTGGGCCCGGCTGGCCGCCGCCGACGCCGGTCTCTCGCTGCGCGGCGCGGCCTCCGTCGTCCGCGCCGACCACGGCGCCGGGCTTCCCGCCGGCCCGCCGCCCGCGACCGGGCCCGCCGCCCCGGCCCGTATGGTCCGCGAGTTCGACCAGCAGGCCTCACCGGCCGCCCGGCTGCTCGCCGTCCACCTCTCCGCCGTCCCGCTCGCCCTGCCCGTCATCCAGCTCGTCCAGCGCGCGATGCTGCCCCAGACCGGACCGGCCGAGCTGGCGGAGGTGCTGCTCAGCGGGCTGGTCACACAACTCCCGCCGGACGGGCTGCCGTCGGGGGAGCCGTCCGGGGTGAGCGGCCCCTGGTACGACTTCGCGCCCGGGGTGCGCGACGAACTCCTCGCCCGGCTCAGCGCGGGCGAGGCCGCGCTGGTCCTCAAGCACTGCTCGCTCTACGTCGAGCGCACCTTCGGCCGCAGCGCCCGCAACTTCCCGGCCGTCGCGGTCGCCATGCTCTCCGGCAGCGGACGCGAGCCCGAGACCGGCCGGCGGGCCGTCCCCGAGCCCTTCGCCCGGGTCTCCGAACGCGTGCTGCGCCGCTTCGAACCGGCGCTGCGCCCGCCCGCCCGGCGGCCGTACGCGTCCGACGGGCCCGCCGCGGAGGGCGCGGCCCTCCTGGAGCGCTACGAACAGGACCGCGCGGGCCGCGATCTGATCGAGGCGGTCCGGCTGCTGCGCGCTGCCACCGAACGCCTGCCGGTGGCCGGCACCGACCTCGCCCGCGCGCTGCTGCACGCCTGGGCGACCTGGGGCCAGCCGGACGCCCTGGACGAGGCCGAGCGCGCCGCCCGCGCCGCGGAACGGGCGAGCGCGGGCGAACCTGCCGACGACCGGGAGGGCGCCACGGCGGGCCGGGAGGCCGAGCGCACCCGGGCGCTGATCGTGCTCGGCCGGGTCGGCCACGCCCGCGCCCGGGAGCGCCGGGCGGCCGGCACCCTCGCCGAGGAGCGCGCCGCGCTCGCCGACGCCGCCCGCCATCTGCACACCGCCTGCGGGCTGATGAGCCTGCTGGACCCCCGCGTTCTGGAGAGCATGGTGTTACGCACCGAGGTCCTGCGCCGCCTGGCCGCCCTGCCGGCCGTACCGGACAGCGACGGGGCGGGCGCCCCCGACCCCCTCGACGAGGCGGAGCGCTCCCTCACCACCCTCCTCGACCAGTGGCCCAGCGGGGAGCAGGTGCCGGGCGAGGTGTACGCCGCGCGCGGCGGCGTCCTGCTCGACCAGGCCCGGCGGGCCGCCCGCGGGGACACCGGAGGGCCCCACCCCGCCGAGGCGCTCGCCGTGCGCGCCGCCGACGACCTCGACACCGCCACCGTGCTGCTGCGCCGCCGCGGCGGCACGGCCGACCGGCTGGTCTGCGAGACCCTGCTCGACCTCGCGGCGGCCCGCCGGCTCAACGGCGGCGCCGGCCTGCCGTCCGTACTGCCCACCCTCGAACGGGCCCGTGCACTGGCCCAGGCCCTCGACGACCGGGCCCTGGAGGCGGACAGCCTGCGCCACACGGCCGCCGCGCAGCGCGCCGTCCACACCCGCACCGGCGACCTGGACGCCCTCGACGCCGCCATCGCCGCGCTGGCTGCCGCCCTCCGGCTGACCACCCCCGACTCGCCCGAGCACAGCGCGCTGCTCGCCGAGCGCGGTGCGGCGCTGCTGCTGCGGGCCCGGCTGGAGCCGGCCGAGGAGCCGGGCCGGCGGCTGGCCAACGAGGCGGTGCACGTCCTGCGCGAGGCGCTGGGCCGGGTCGCGCCGCACGACCCCGACCTGGGCAGCCACCGGCTGCTGTTCGGCCGCGCGCTGCGACTGCGCCATGAACGCCGGCCCTCGCTCGCCGATCTGCACGAGGCCGACTGGATTCTGGAGCTGGCCGCCCGCGGCGCTGACGTACCGGACGCGGTCGCCGCCGAGGCCTGGCTGGAAGTGGGCGACGTCCAGCTGCTGCTGGACCGCCGTCTCGACTCCCGTGAGCGCCACGACCGGGCCGCCGCCTGCTACCGGCGGGCCGCCGCGGCCGCCCGCCGGGCCGACAGCGCGCTCCTGGCCGCCCGCGCCCACCACCGCCGCGGCGAGGTCCTGGAGGCCACCGCCGGCCCCCGGCCCGCACTCCACGCCTACCGCGAGAGCTGGGAGCAGTGGCAGCGGGCCGGCGAGGACACCGGCCCCGAGGCCCAGCGCACCCGCGCCCGTATGCGCGCCCTCGAATCCACCGCCTGACCGCCCCGAGCACCCGTCCGGCTGTCTGCCGTCCGCACCGGACCGTGTTTCTGTGGACGGCAGTTCGGGAACACACCCGTCCAGCCGGCCAGAGGAGAGCAGCGTGGCGACTACCCCCCGCACCGAACCGGCGGTGGCCGCCCCGCCGGGGCCGTCGGCCGAGAGGCTGCCGGATTTCGCCGGGGTCGACGTGGGCGTTCTGGCGGCACGGACGGACCATGCGGTGCTGCGCGAGGTGGCGGCGCTGCTGCTGCGCAACTGGCCGGCGGCGGAGGACGCCGTCGCCTACTACGAGGACGGCCCGGAGAAGGTCCTGCACTGACGGTCGGGCACGGACGTTTTTTGGGCAAACGTGCACGGGAACCGGCCAGTTGCCCGGGGAAATTGGTTCCTCGCCCGGGAGCGGAGCCATGTACCAGACAGCGGGCGCCAGTTGGCGGGCCCGTACCTCGACGCAGGCAGACGAGAGCAGGGGGCGACCCGTGGCGGGGGAGAAGACCGGCCCGACCGCTGTCGTGCCCTTCCGGCAGTTCGTGCTCAAGATCCACAGCCGCTGCAACCTCGCCTGCACCTACTGCTACATCTACGCCGGGCCCGACCACAGCTGGCGCACCCGGCCGCCGGCGGTCCCGGCCGCCACCATGCGCCAGACCGCCCTGCGGATCGCCGAACACGCCCGCACCCACCGGCTGCGCGAGGTCCGGATCGATCTGCACGGCGGCGAGCCGCTGCTCACCGGCCCCGGACCGCTGCTGGCCCAGGCCGCCGCCGTCCGCGCCGCGCTGCCCGCCGGCTGCACCGCGGAGTTCGGGGTGCAGACCAATGGCACGCTGCTCACCCCAGACACCCTCGACACCCTCGGCGCCGCGGGGTTCCGGCTCGGCCTCAGCCTGGACGGCGGCAGCCCCGGCCTCAACCGCCGCCGCGTCGACCACGCCGGACGGCCCTCCTGGCCCGCGGTCTCCCGCGCCGTACGCCTGCTCCGCACGCGCCCCGAGGTGTTCGCCGGCATCCTCTGCACCATCGACATCACCGCCGGGCCCGCCGAGGTCTACGAGTCGCTGCGCGCCCTCGACCCCCCGATGGTCGACTTCCTCCTTCCGCACGCCAACTGGTCCAGCCCGCCCCCGGCCACCACGGGGAACGGCCTCCCGGCGGCCCCCGTCGGCCGCACCCCGTACGGCGACTGGCTGTGCACCGTCTTCGACCTGTGGTGGGACGGCGGCCCCGGTCCCCGGGTGCGGGTGTTCACCGAGATCCTCGGCCTCCTCCTGGGCCGCCCCAGCTCCAGCGAGGCGGTCGGGCTCTCCCCGGTCGTCGCCCTGGTCGTGGACACCGACGGCGCCATCGAGCAGGTCGACTCGCTCAAGTCCACCTACGAGGGCGCCGCCGCCACCGGTCTCGACGTCTTCCGCCACAGCTTCGACGAGGCCCTGGCGCACCCCGGCATGGCCGCCCGCCGCAGCGGCCGCGACGGCCTCGGGGCACAGTGCCGCGGCTGCGCCCTGGTCGAGGTGTGCGGCGGCGGCAACTACGCCCACCGCTACCGCGCGGACACCGGCGGCTTCCGCAACCCGTCCGTCTACTGCGCCGACCTGGAGCGCCTGATCCGCCACATCGCGGCCCGCCTGGACGCCGCGGTCGCCCTCAACTGACGGGCACCCGAGATGACCTGACGCACTGTCGTCATATGGAGGGACACTTGGGCTATCGTGCCAAAAAGCCAGGGCGTGCCTGGTGAGACAGCCTCTCCGCGCGCGCACCATCGCATCCCAGGGAGACGGTCGCATGGTCGATCAGGCCCATTTCTCCGGTTCCACCGGTACCGCCGGCTCCACCGAACACATCACCATCAGCTACGCTGGCTTCACCCGGCCCTGGGCCGCCTGGATCGCCCACCAACTGGAGCAGCAGGGCCACGGCACGACCATGCTGCGCTGGGACCCCCGGGCGGACACCGCGCTGGTGGCGGAGCTGTCGGGGCTGCTGGAGGCCGAGGGCCGG
Source organism: Streptomyces sp. NPDC048612 (assembly GCF_043199295.1). Taxonomy (NCBI): domain Bacteria; kingdom Bacillati; phylum Actinomycetota; class Actinomycetes; order Kitasatosporales; family Streptomycetaceae; genus Streptomyces; species Streptomyces sp. NPDC048612. The sequence goes on along the minus strand of NZ_JBICVV010000013.1, from coordinate 94,904 downwards.
CTGCTGATGGTGCTGGACGACTGGTACTTCCGGCTGGGCCCCAAGACGCAGGAGGAGTGGACGGCGGCGCTGCGGGAGGTGGTGCCCGTGCACGCCGACCGCTTCGCCGCGGTGAGCGTGGCCACCCAGAGCCTGCCCGCCACGGCGTCCCTGCTGCGCCCCGCCGACCTGCGCGACCTGGACGCCCAGGAGGCCAACCGCCGGGTGCTGCAACGGCTCGGCATCGGGGGCCCGGGGCGGACCGTCGACGAGGACGAGCCCGGCGCCCCCCGCTTCCCGAACAACCCGCCCGAGGTGTGGAACATCCCGCGCCGCAACAACCGCTTCACCGGCCGCGACCAGGTGCTCGAAGCGCTGCACGGCAAGCTGGCCGGCTCCGGCGCGGGCGCCGGGCCGCCGCTGGAGACCCGGATCGCGCTGTACGGCACCTCCGGCGTCGGCAAGAGCCAGATCGCCGCCGAGTACGCCCACCGCTTCGGCAACGACTACGACGTGGTGTGGTGGATCAGCGCCACCAACCGCGGCGCCGCCCGCGAACAGCTCGCCGACCTCGCCACCCGCCTCGGCCTCCCCGTGGGCCGGGAGCTGGGCGACCGCATCCGCGCCGTCCACGAAGCCCTCCGCATCGGCCGCCCCTACCGCCGCTGGCTGCTGATCTTCGACAGCGCCGACGACATGGAGTCGATCGAGGACCTGGTCCCCGACGGCCGCGGCCATGTCCTGATCACCACCCTCACCCGCGACTGGTCGGGCTCCGGCAGCGCCCAGGAGATCGAGGTGCCGCCCTTCGACCGCGCCGAGAGCGTCGCCTACGCGCGGCGGCGGGCCCCGCGGCTGACGCCGATGGAAGCCGACCTGCTCTCCGACGCGGTCCAGGACCTGCCGCTGCTGCTCGCCCAGACCGCCGCCTGGCTCGACGCCAACCCGATGTCCCCCAAGGAGTACATCGAGCTGATCCGCCGCGGCGAACCCAGCCTCGTCGGCATCCGGATCTCCTCCGACTACCCGATGGCCTTCCAGACCAGCTGGGCCATAACCCTCAACACGCTGCGCGAACGCAGCCCCGCCGCGGTCGAACTCCTCAAGCTGTTCGCGTTCTTCGCCCCGGACACCATCCCCGTCCCGATGCTCGCCCGGGCCCGCCGCGGCGACCTGCCCGAGCACCTCGCGGACCTCGCCGCCGAGCCGATCAGCTGGAACACCGCGCTGCGCCGGCTGACCGAGTCCACCGCCGTACGCCTCGACTACCAGGTCTCCCAGGACGCCGACCCGGCCGTGGAGACCGCGCTGATGCACCGGCTCTACCACCGGTTCCTGCGCAGCGACATGTCCGAGGACGAGCGCGACCTGATGGCGGCGTGCGCCTGCCGGGTGCTGGTCACCGCCGACCCGCAGAACCCCGCCGACACCCGCTACTGGGAGCGCTACGCCGAACTCATCCCGCATCTGGAGCCGGCCGGCGTCCTCGACAGCCCCGAGCCCGCGGTCCAGCAGCTGCTGCTCAACTGCGTGGAGTACCTGCGGGTCCGCGGCGAGTACCGGATGGGCCTGCGGCTGTGCGAACAGTTCATCTCCCGCTGGCGCACCCGCCTCGCCCCCACCCAGCGCACCATGCTCGTGCTCACCCACCAGCACGCCAACATGCTGCGTCGGCTCGGCCGCTACCGCGAGGCCGAGGCCGTCGGCAGCGCCGTCGTCGACCAGCTCGCCGCCGAGCGGGACCCCTCCGACGCCGACCTGCTGCGGGCCCAGGACGGGCTGGCCGGCACGCTGATCGCGCTCGGCTCCTACGAGCAGGCCTACGACCTCTTCGACGCCGTCTGGCGCGCCTACACCGAGCTGCTCGGCCCGGAGGCACCCCGCACCCTCTCCTCCCGGCACAACCTCGGCAGCGTCCTGGCCCTGCTCGGCCGCTACGGGGAAGCCCTGGTCACCCACCGCGAGGTGCTGTCCTTCCGGGAGCGCGAGCTGCGCGCCCGCCACCACCTCACGCTCAACGCGGGCACCGCCCACGCCCGCACCCTGCGCCTGCTCGGCCGCTACCGCGACGCCACCTCCAGCCAGGAGCTCAACGCCCGGCTGCACCTGCAGGTGATGGGCCCGCACACCCCGCAGACCCTGCGCGCCGAGCACAACCTCGCGCTGTGCCTGCGCCGCTCCGGCGAGGTCACCCGCGCCGCCGCCCTGCTGGCCGATCTCGTCGAGCGCTCCCGCCGGGTGCTGGGGCCCCGCCACCCGGAGACGCTGATGGTGCGCGCGGACCACGCCACCTTCCTGCGGGAGCACGGCGACCTCGGGCACGCCCGCGACCTCGCCGAGGAGGTCGCCGAGCGCTACCGCGCCCTGGCCGGCGAACGCCACCCGTACACCGTCGGCACCCTGGGCAACGTCGGGCTGGTCCGCGGGGAGTTCGGGGACCCGGCCGAGGCGCTGGACCTCGCCGAGCGGGCGCTGCGCGGGATGACCGACGCCATGGGCCCCGGTCACCCCTGGACGCTGGGCTGCGCGCTGAACGCCGCCGCCGCCCGCAACCGGGTGGACGACGAGGACGGCGCGGTGGAGCTGGGCCGCACCACCCTGGAACGGGCCAAGGCGGCGCTGGGCGACACCCATCCGCTGACGCTCTCCGCGAAGACGGCGCTGTCCGAGGACCTGCGGGCGCTGCGCCGCGGCCAGGAGGCGGCCAAGCTCGAACAGGAGGCGATCCAGCAGCTCTCCGAGACCCTGGGCGCCGAGCACCCGCACACCCTGTCCGCCCGGCGCCGCCGGCGCCCGTACTGGGACTTCGAACCGCAGCCGGTCTAAGGCCTGTGTCAGAACCGCGGACAGCGGAAGGGCCCGCCCCCACCGGGGACGGGCCCTTCCGCTGTTTCACCACCGGTCACCGGCGGCCCGACGCCTCAGGCGTCGAAGGCCTCCGCGACCAGCTGGGCCTGCTCCGCCTGGTGGCGCTTGGCGGAGCCGACGGCCGGCGACGAGGAGTGCGACCGGGAGATCCGGCGCAGCCGCTCGCCGTGCGGCACATCGGCACCGACGGCCAGGTCGAGGTGGTCGATCAGGTTGAGGCCGAGGAACGGCCACGCACCCTGGTTCGCCGGCTCCTCCTGGGTCCACAGGTACTTCTCGGCGTTCGGGAACTTGGCGATCTCCGCCTGGAGCTCCTTGCCGGGAAGCGGGTAGAGCCGCTCGATGCGGACGATCGCCGTGTCGGTCGCGCCGCGCTTCTCGCGCTCCGCCTCCAGGTCGTAGTAGACCTTGCCGGAGCAGAAGATGACCTTGCGGACGTCCTCGGGCTTGACCGTGGAGTCGCCGATGACGGGGCGGAAGCCGCCCGTCGTGAACTCGTCCGTCCGCGACGCCGCCGCCTTCAGACGCAGCATCGACTTCGGCGTGAAGACGACCAGCGGCTTGTGGTGCGGGTTGTGGACCTGCCAGCGCAGCAGGTGGAAGTAGTTCGACGGCAGGGTCGGCATCGCGACCGTCATGTTGTTCTGCGCGCACAGCTGGAGGAAGCGCTCGATCCGGGCCGAGGAGTGGTCCGGGCCCTGGCCCTCGTAGCCGTGCGGGAGCAGCAGGGTGACGCCGGACGTCTGGCCCCACTTCTGCTCCGCCGAGGAGATGAACTCGTCGACGACGGTCTGGGCGCCGTTGACGAAGTCACCGAACTGCGCCTCCCACATGACCAGCGCCTCCGGGCGGGCCAGGGAGTAGCCGTACTCGAAGCCCATCGCCGCGTACTCGCTGAGCAGCGAGTCGTAGACGTTGAAGCGGGCCTGGTCCTCGGAGAGGTAGAGCAGCGGGGTGTAGTCGTCGCCGGTCTCCCGGTCCACCAGCACCGCGTGCCGCTGGCCGAAGGTGCCGCGGCGGGAGTCCTGGCCGGCGAGCCGGACGGGGGTCCCCTCCATCAGCAGCGAGCCGATGGCGAGGGTCTCGCCGGTGCCCCAGTCGATGGTGTTGTCCTCGATCTGGGCGGCACGGCGCTGCAGCTGGGGCAGCAGACGCGGGTGGACGGTGCGGCCCTCGGGGATGTTGACCTGGGACTCGGCGATCCGCTTGACGACCTCCTGGGAGATCGCGGTGTCGACGTGGACCGGGAACTCCGCCTTGGGCTGCGGCACCTCGGGGGCCACCGGGGCCGTCGTGGCGTCCCGGACCTCCGTGAAGACCTTCTCCAGCTGGCCCTGGAAGTCCTGGAGCGCCTGCTCGGCCTCCTCCAGCGTGATGTCGCCGCGACCGATCAGGGACTCGGTGTAGAGCTTGCGCACCGAGCGCTTCTTGTCGATCAGGTCGTACATCAGCGGCTGGGTGAAGCCCGGGTTGTCGGTCTCGTTGTGACCGCGGCGCCGGTAGCAGATCAGGTCGATCACGACGTCCTTGTTGAACGCCTGGCGGAACTCGAAGGCCAGACGGGCAACGCGGACGACGGCCTCGGGGTCGTCGCCGTTGACGTGGAAGATCGGCGCCTCGATCATGCGGGCCACGTCGGTGGCGTACATGGACGAGCGCGACGACTCCGGCGCTGCGGTGAAGCCGACCTGGTTGTTGATGACCACGTGCACCGTGCCGCCGGTGCGGTAGCCGCGCAGCTGGGACATGTTCAGCGTCTCCGCGACCACACCCTGGCCGGCGAACGCCGCGTCACCGTGCAGCTGGATCGGCAGGACGGTGAAGTCCGTACCGCCCTTGTTGATGATGTCCTGCTTGGCGCGGGCGACACCCTCGACGACCGGGTCCACGGCCTCCAGGTGGGAGGGGTTGGCGGTGAGCGAGACCTTGATCTGCTCGCCGTCCAGACCGGTGAAGATGCCCTCGGCGCCCAGGTGGTACTTCACGTCGCCGGAGCCGTGCATCGACTTCGGGTCGAGGTTGCCCTCGAACTCCCGGAAGATCTGCGCGTAGGACTTGCCGACGATGTTCGCCAGGACGTTCAGACGGCCGCGGTGGGCCATGCCGATGACGGCCTCGTCCAGGCGCGACTCGGCCGCGGCGTCGATGACCGCGTCCAGCAGCGGGATGACGGACTCGCCGCCCTCCAGCGAGAAGCGCTTCTGGCCGACGTACTTGGTCTGCAGGAACGTCTCGAACGCCTCGGCGGAGTTCAGCCGGCGCAGGATGCGCAGCTGCTCCTCGCGCTCGGGCGACTTGTGCGAGCGCTCGACCCGGTCCTGAATCCACTTGCGCTGCTGCGGGTCCTGGATGTGCATGAACTCGATGCCGGTGGTGCGGCAGTACGAGTCACGCAGCACGCCCAGGATGTCGCGCAGCTTCATCATGGACTTGCCGGAGAAGCCGCCGACCGCGAACTCGCGCTCCAGGTCCCACAGGGTGAGCCCGTGCTCGGTGATGTCGAGGTCGGGGTGCTTGCGCTGGTGGTACTCCAGCGGGTCGGTGTCGGCCATGACGTGGCCGCGGACCCGGTAGGAGTGGATCAGCTCGAAGACCCGCGCGGCCTTGGTGACGTCGTCGTCGTGCGAGACGTCGATGTCGCGCAGCCAGCGGACCGGCTCGTACGGAATCCGCAGCGACTTGAAGATGTCGTCGAAGAAGCCGTTCTCGCCGAGCAGCAGCTGGCTCATGATCCGCAGGAACTCGCCGGAGGCGGCGCCCTGGATCACCCGGTGGTCATAGGTGCTGGTCAGCGTCATGACCTTGGAGACACCCAGCTTGTTCAGGGCGTCCTGCGAGGTGCCCTGGAACTCCGCGGGGTAGTCCATCGCGCCGACGCCCATGATCATGGACTGGCCGGGCATTAGGCGCGGCACGGAGTGGACGGTGCCGATGCCGCCCGGGTTGGTCAGCGACGCGGTGACTCCGGTGAAGTCGTCCATCGTCAGCTTGTTGTCGCGGGCCCGGCGGACGATGTCCTCGTAGGCCTGCCAGAACTCGAAGAAGGTCAGCGTCTCGGCCTTCTTGATGGCGGCGACGACGAGCTGGCGGTCACCGTTCGGCTTCACCAGGTCGATGGCCAGACCGAGGTTGACGTGCTCGGGCTTGACCAGCGTCGGCTTGCCGTCCTTCTCCGCGAAGGAGTAGTTCATCGACGGCATGGCCTTGAGGGCCTGCACCATCGCGTACCCGATGAGGTGGGTGAAGGAGACCTTCCCGCCACGGGCGCGCTTCAGGTGGTTGTTGATCACGATGCGGTTGTCGAAGAGCAGCTTCACCGGGACCGCACGGACGGACGTGGCCGTCGGCAGCTCCAGGGAGGCGTTCATGTTCTTCGCGACGGCGGCCGAGGGGCCGCGCAGCGTGACCAGCTCGGGGCCGGCGCCCGCGTCGGCGGCCGGCTTCGCGGCGGGCTTCGCCGGCTCGGCCTTCGCCGGGGCAGCCTTCGCCGGGGCGGCGGCCTTGGCCGGCTCGGCCTTCGCCGGTGCCGGAGCGCTCGCGGCGGGCTTCGCCGGGGTGGCCGGCGCAGCGGCAGCAGGCTTCGGCTCGGCCGCGGGCGCGGACGACTGCGCCGGGGCGGCGGGGGAGCCCTCCGCCGCCTGGCCCGGCGCGGTGGCGCCGCCCGGCTTGTAGTCGGCGAAGAAGTCCCACCAGGCTCGGTCTACCGAGTTCGGGTCCTGGAGGTACTGCTGGTAGATCTCGTCGACGAGCCACTCATTGGGACCGAACGCGGCAGCAGGGTTCTTTCCCTGCCCCTCTTGGTCGGTCGAGATGCTCGAGCTGTTGGGGGACTGTAGCGACACGGCGGCAACCGCCCTCTTCCGCTTCCTAAGGTGGTGGACAGCGGGAATAAAGGCTACGCCTGTTGTGACCCTTGGTGCAGGCCGGGAGGGGCACTCGTCGCGTACGTCACATTCCCGGTCGGGTTTCAGGGCATGACTGGGCGGGAAACACCCGAAGTTTGCCTCGGTGCGGGTAGGAGTGATCGCCACCACACCGGCGGAGGACGTGCTTCCACCACCGACCCTACGTCAGCGGCCGTCAGCCCCGATCTGATTCCAGCCCCGGAAGGGTGACCCGGATGCGGCAGCCGCGGGGCGACTCGGCGACGCCGATGCGCCCGCCGTGCAGGTCCACTGCCCAGCGCGCGATCGCCAGGCCCAGGCCGGTGCCGCCGTCGGTGCCGGGGCCCGAGGCGGCCGGGCCGCCGCGGTTGAACCGCTCGAAGACCCGGTAGCGCTCCGCCTCGGGGATGCCGGGACCCTCGTCCTGCACCTCCAGCACCAGGCTCTGCGGCCCCTCGCCGCGCCGGGCGTGCACCGTGACCCGGCCGTGCCGGGGGCTGTGCTTGATCGCGTTGTCGATGAGGTTGGCGACGACCTGGTGCAGCCGCTCGGCGTCCGCGTGCGCGGTCAGCTCCGGCGGCGAGACGTCGAGGTGGAGATGGACGTCCGTACGGGTATGGGTGCCGGAGCCGGCCAGCGTGGCGGCGCCCCGGCTCATATTGGCCTCCTTGAGCACCCCGGACAGATACGGCCAGACCTCGAAGCGGCGGGAGTGCAGCGGCACCACCCCGTTGTCCAGCCGGGACAGGTCGAGGAGGTGCTCGACCAGGCGGCCCAGCCGCTCGGTCTGCTTCAGCGCCGTGCGCATCGTCTCCGGGTCCGGCTCGCAGACGCCGTCCACGACGTTCTCCAGCACGGCGCGGAGCGCGGCGATGGGGGTGCGCAGCTCGTGCGAGACATTGGCGACCAGTTCCTTGCGGTGGGTGTCCACCGCTTCCAGGTCGGCCGCCATCCGGTTGAAGGCGTTCGCCAGGTCACCGAACTCGTCACGGCGCCCGGAGCGGACCCGGCGCCGGTAGTTGCCGTGCGCCATCGACCGGGTGACATCCGTCATCTCGTCGAGCGGGGCGGTCAGGCTGTTGGCCACGAACTGGGTGATCAGCAGCGAGGCGATGATCGAGAAGATCGTGATCACCCGCAGCTCGGTCGCGGAGTGCATCGCCACGAACACGAGCAGCGTCGTGATGATCACCGAGACGCTGACCAGCGCCCCGAGCGCGGCCTTCACCGAGCGGTACGGGTCCAGGGGGCGCAGGCCCTCCCAGATCCGCTGCCACAGCGCGTTCAGCGGGGAGTGGGGCCACCGCCTCATGCGGGCGGGGTCTCCAGCGCGTAGCCGACGCCGTGCACCGTGCGGATGCGCTCGGCGCCGATCTTGCGCCGCAGCGCCTTGATGTGGCTGTCGACCGTCCGGGTCCCGGAGGCGTCCGCCCAGTCCCACACCTCGGCCAGCAGCTGCTCACGGGAGAGCACCGCGCGCGGGGTGTTCGCCAGGCAGACCAGCAGGTCGAACTCGGTGGGCGTCAGATGGACGTCCGCGCTCCGCACCCGTACCCGGCGCTGGGCGTGGTCGATCTCCAGCTCGCCCAGCCGGAGGATGCCGCTGCGCGGGGTGTGCGCGGCCAGCGAGGCCCGCTCGACCCGGCGCAGCAGGACATGCACCCGGGCGGCCAGCTCCCGCATCGAGAACGGCTTGGTCATGTAGTCGTCGGCGCCGACACCGAGGCCCACCAGCATGTCGGTCTCGTCGTCCCGGGCGGTGAGCATCATCACCGGCACCGGGCGCTGGGCCTGCACCCGGCGGCACACCTCCAGGCCGTCGAAGCCCGGCAGCATCACGTCGAGGACCAGCAGATCGGGCTGCCAGGCCTCGGCGGTGTCCACGGCGGCCGGGCCGTCGGTGGCCGTCTGTACCTGGAAACCCTCCGCGCGCAGCCGGGCCGCGATGGCCTCGACAATCGTCGGGTCGTCCTCCACGACCAGGACCCGGCGCTGGGCTCCCGGCGTGGCCGCGGCGGCGCCGCCCTGCGTTGTCTGAGTCTGGTCCATCGCCCGCCCCTGCATGTCCCGCGTGGTCGCGTCTTGCTGGGCAGCAGCGTACGGGCATGGCGCGACTGTCGGCTACGCGCCCTTCCGCGCGAGATGGACCACGTCAGGGACGCCTCGGACAACGGGGATCTCTTCCGTATGTACCCCGCTGAATCCGGCATTTCGTAGCGCCTCCTCGAAGGCCGGCGAGGGCTGCGCGGACCAGACGGCGAGCACTCCGCCGGGGGTCAGGCGGTCGCGGCAGGCGGCGAGCCCGTCGGGGGAGTAGAGGCTGTCGTTGTCCTCGGTGACGGTCCAGTCGGGGCCGTTGTCGATGTCCAGGCACAGGGCGTCGTAGGTGTCCCGGTCCGCCTCCGCGCGCAGGTGGGCGATCAGGTCGGTGTGCAGGATCTCGGTGCGCCGGTCGGCCAGCGCCTCCGCCGAGACGGCCGACAGCGGGCCGGTGCGGTGCCAGTCGATGACCGCCTCCTCACGCTCGGCGACGACGATCCGGCCCCAGCGCGGCTGCCCGGCCGCACGGGCCAGGGAGAAGCCCACGCCGAGGCCGCCGATGAGGACGCAGGGGTGGGTGCGGCCGGCCGGCAGGGCGTCCAGCGCGGCGTCGACCAGCAGCCGCTCGGACCGGCCGTCGGAGGTGTCCATCAGGAAGCAGCCGTTGGCGATGATCTCGTAGATCGCCTCTGCCGCGGGGGCGCCGGCGCCGTCGGTCCCGGGTGCCGCGGGGGGCCCGCCCCGCCGCCGCAGCACCACCTCGCCGTACGGACCCTCGCGGCGGTCGAGCGTGCGCGGGGCCTCGGGGGCGCCGGCCGTTACCTGGAGCGGTGTCACGGGAGCCATGGCGCCATGGTGGCCAATGCGGCCTGCGCCGGTCCAACCCTTTGGGGCGCATCCGGCACCGGCCACCCGGACGTGCGGCCCCCGCCGAGGGTTGCCCCATGTGACGGATCTCACTCTCACAGCTTCCTCATGGGTTGAGCGTGCAGGGTGGTCCGGGACGTAGGGCAAGGCAGAGATTCACGGCCGAGGGACACGGGCGTGGCTCACCGGATGCGCCAGGACGGAAGGGGCCTCGGACTGTGAGCTTGCTGGGAACCGCCGAGAGGATACGGGCCGGTCAGCGGCCCGCCGCCGCACCGCGACCGGACACCGGTCCGGCCGGGACACCGGGGCTGCTGCCCGGTATCCCCCGGCAGCGCGGCGGCCGGGAGACCGCCGCCGGGCCGGCGCCCGGCGCCCTCGCCGCGGCGGCGCCCCGACGGCTCGGGCAGCTGCTGCCCACCCCCGCCGGCACGCCCTTCACCCTCGGCTACGCCGTGCTCCTCGCGCTCACCTCGCTCTTCGCCGAGTACGCCGACCCGGGGCTGGTCTCCGAGCTGCTGCGCGGCTCCAGCACCGATGTCGCGCACCTCGCCCAGGCCCCGCTGCTGGTGCTGGTCGCCAGCGCCCTGTGGATAGCCGGCGGGATGACCTCCGCGTACGCCCTCGCCTTCCTCTTCGTGCTGACGGCGCTGGAGCGGCGGATCGGCGCCATGAAGACCGTCGCGGTCTTCTTCGGCGGCCATGTGCTCGCCACGCTGGCCACCGAACTGCCCGTCGCCTTCTCGGTCGCCGCCGGCGGTCTGCCGGAGAGTTCGCTGCACCGCCTCGACTACGGCATCAGCTTCGGCGTGATGACCTGCACCGGCGCCCTGGCCGGGCTGCTGCCGGTCTGGTCGCGGCTGCCCCTGCTGGCCGGTGTCGGCTATCTGGCCGTGACCGATCTGCTCGCCTATGCCGACCCGCTGACGGACTGGGGGCATCTGCTCTCGCTCGCCCTGGGCATGGCGAGCTGGCCGCTGCTGCGCCGCTGGCGCGCCCGCCACACCACACCCGCGCCGCTCCTCGGCGACCTGGGCCACCCCGCCCTGCGGGGCGCGCGGACGTACTGAGCTCCCGGCCCCGGGCGGGCCGGGAGGACGCCCTACGGCCGCGCCGTCGCCCGGTAGGTGTGGGTGATGGCGTAGGCGCAGCCGCCCAGGAGCGCCACACCGGAGAGCACCCCGCTGACGAACGGCACCCACACCACGGCGGAGGTGGCCGCCATGCCCAGCCCGGTCGCGCCGAGCGCGGTCAGCGCGGCGCCGGGGACGACGATGCTGCGCCGCTTCCAGACCGCCATCAGGGCGACGAAGTGCAGCCCCACGATCAGCGCGATCCAGGCCACCGCGGTCTGTTCGGGGGCCCCCGCCGCCCGCAGCGCGAGATTGCCGCCGACCAGCAGCACCGCCTCCGCCCCCACGACGAACGCGAACTTTCCCCGGAACCAGTCCGCCTGAGGCACCTCCGAGTCGTCCACCACGGGCCGTCCGCGCCGCCCCGCCCGCAGCGCGAGCGCGAGCAGCCCGGCAAAGGTGAGCACCGCGAGCACCCGGAGGGCGATACCGACCGCCCGATTCAGCGGGTCGTGCGCATTGGCGACGACGAACACCGTCCCGAAGAATGCGCCGATGAAAACTCCGGACATCCGCTGCAACATGCCGTGAAGGTAGCAGTCATGACGGGGCGTGAGGCGGGAAGCGAGGGGACGTTCCGCGACGGTCTGCCGGGGCGGAGGTGCCGCCTGGTGCGTCTCTTCGCATCCGCGTGCCGTAGCCCCGGGCGCCCGAGGCCCGGAGGGGGCGCCCACCCACGGCTCATCGTCCGCGATCCACGGTCGAGTACGGCACCCTCGCGAACCGTCGACTCGTCCTACCGGTAACGCCCACCAGAGCATCTCACCGAGTTCGTGTGACGACTCTTGGCGAGCACCGGCGCCTGAGGGGCTGTCCGGGTAAGTCGCTGCATTTGCTGGGGAGTTCGGCGGCGTTGTGGCGCGGCCGGATCGCACGGGCCCAGCTTTTTCTCCGTCAAGCGAGACCGGCGGGCGGGAGCCACTGGGCCGGTGACAACCCTCGCCCTCTCCGACCCCGGGCAAGGGAATTGTCCAACTGCCCGCCCAATTGATCGGCTTGAGGTCGATCATCTCGTTCGTTCACGACAGGGGGTGGACCGGACATTCTGCCGATAGCCCTATCCGGGTAACGTGCGGCATTTTTGGGCTAGTTATAGACGGAGGGTTTCGAATCACCCCTGCGCTGACGGGTCGACATATGGTGATAGATTCGCCGGACGACAGTGCCAACTTACCTGTCATGAGCGCGTGTTCACTAGGGATGGTTCGAGAGTGCCCAATAGCGGCGACGGCTTTAAAGCCGATCCGGATGAGCTCAGGGCTGGGGCTTCGGATGTACTGAAATGCCTTGACCCGGCCAAGGGGGTTGATTTCGGGGCGCTGAATGACGAATTCGATGGTTCCGATCAGGGCGACAAGATTCTCGCCGACAAGTTCGAAGCTTTCTGTGAGACATGGGAAGTGGCCTATCTCGTTCTCGGGGACCGCACGGGCGATATCTCGGACAAGCTGAAGAGCCAAGCGGACACCTATGAGCAGAACGAAGCCCATACCGGCGACTACATGAAGTACATCGATCAGCACAAGAACGGTTCGGGACTGTAACAACGGGGGACGGGCATGACCGAAGAGTTGGGCGAAACCAAGGACCCCAAGGGGCTCATCCCGGGCGATGCAGGGGACGTCGAGGGCGTCGCGCGGGCTCTGAAGAAACAATCCGGAAAATTCGAGACCGTCGCAAACGGGCTCGGCGCCGTACGAATATCCGGCTGGAACGGTGCGGCCAGCGACCAGTTCTGGGAAAAGCTTTCCGGCGAGAAGAAGAACTGGCTCTACGCTTCCGATGCGCTGTCCGACGCGGCCGCGGCAGTCAGCAGTTACGCCACGGCGTTGAGCGCGGCGCAGGGGAAGGCTCGGGAGGCAATCGAGCTGTGGGACGGCGGCGATGAAAGCCAGGCCCAGCTGATCCTGCGGACTGCCCGACAGCATGTGCGGGACGAAGCTGATTCGGCTGCGGGGAAGCTCAAGGACGCAGCCGGCGGCGCTTCCGACGCACCGTCCTGGCTGCAACGGGCGGGCAAGACTGCCGAGCAGCAAAAGGAATCGGGAAAGAGCAGCGCCAGCCTCAGGGAACTCCACGAATCCAGTCCACTGACGGACAGGCCGAATAGCAAGAAGAAGTACTTCGGCGCGGCGGGCCCCGAAGATCCCAATGCCAAGAAACCCCGAGCCTCCGAGGTCAAGCTGTGGGAGCGGAAGGCCGAGGTGAATGCCTGGGAGAAAGAGGCCGAAGGCGAGTCGCAGTTCGGAGACGACGGGAAGGTCTCCGGGAAAGCCGGCGTCAAGCTTCTCGGGGCGGAGGGTACAGCGGCTGCGTCCGTGACCGACGGCAAACTCCAGGTCGGAGCCGGCGGTAAGGCGTACCTGGCGCAGGCCTCCGCGGAGGGCGGCGTCGAGTACGGCATGGCCGCTGCCAAGGCGGATGCCACGGCCTTTGCCGGTGCCGAGGCGCAAGTGAACACATCCGTGGGCAAGGATGGAGTGCACGCGGGCGCCGAGGCGTTCGCGGGCGCCAAGGCGACTGCGAGTGCCCACGCGGACGTGGCCGGTATCGGGGCCGGCGCCACTGCTGAAGGGTGGGCCGGAGCTGGAGCTGCGGCACATGCGGATGCCGGCATGAAGGACGGGAAGTTCGTCATCGGCGCTGATGTGGGCGTCGGACTCGGACTCGGGGGCAAGGTTGGTTTCCAGGCCGAGATCGACCCGCAAAAGGTCGCGGACTCGTTCAGCGACATAGGGGACAAGGTGGGTGACGGCCTCGACGCAATGGGTGACGGACTGGAGTCCATCAATCCCTTCGGATGACACTGGCCTCGCATTTCGCACACTAGGGAGTTGATCCACGATGGCGACCACGCTGCCGGTAAAGATTGAGTTTTCACTGCCGGAGGGCTGGCAGCCGGCACCCCCCGATGAGGTGGGTGCTCCCGGAGTGGCTTTCATCGCACTTCACTCCGAGTCGCAGGACAAGTTCACCGCGAATATCACGATCGCGGGTAAAGTCCAGGACGAAGCCAACCTGCTCACACTCGCGCACGAGTCGGTCCAGCGGCTGCGCGAGGGGGCGACGGTGAGCGTCGCCACGCAGGCCCAGGGGGGCACCCAGGAAGTGCCTGCGCTGACCCAGACGCTGCGCATCTCCACCACCTTGCGCGGGATGCCCGTGGAGTTGGTCCAAAGCCAGGTCTACCTGCTCATGAACGATGCTCAGGACCCGTCCAAGCATGCGGTGATCGAGCTGGCATTGACGGCCAAGCAGTCCCAGCTGGATCAGGTCGCGGACGACTTCGAGGAGTTCGTCCGGTCCATTCGTCCGGCGGGCCCTGACACGGCGTAAGTCCTCCGCACATCGGCGCTCACGAGTGAGTCCCCGCGGTCCATATCCGCGGGGACTCACTCGTGAGCGCCTGTCCTTCAGGGTGTGTGTTACACCTGCGCCGGCTGGTGGTCCAGGACGTCGCACAGATAGTTCAGCTTCTGCTCGATCTGTTCCGCCCGGAGTCGTCCCCGGTGCCAGGTGAGCAGATCGTTTCCCTGGAAACGGAGAGGGTGGTCCTTGGCGCGGGGGTCGGTCATGAGGAACCGCGCCAAGGGGCCGGCCAGGACTGTGCGCGCGACCTTTTCGTCATTGGCGATCACGCGAAATTTCTCGTCGAATTCGGGATCGCCGAGCTCTATCACCTTGTCACCTCCGAACAGGGCACCCAGGCGTGCGTTCGCCTTGTCCAGCGCCTGCGGCCGTTTGACGACCATGCGAGGTACGGACATCGCCGACGTCACGGCGAACACGGTGGAGCGCTGTGCCGCGTTCGCACCGTCCACGTCCATGCCCTGCGTGCTGTATTCGAAGCAGCAGATGGCGCGACCCCGGAATTCGCCGACGATCTGGTCCGAAATGGGGATGTTGGTGCCGCTCCCTGGGAGCGGCTCTCCCCCGCAGTAGCGGTCTCCCTCGCCGGGGGCCCAAGCGGTGTGGCTCCACCCCCGGCTCTCCACCAACTGGAGAAGCTCTTCCAGCTGTTGGGGGCTGCGGTTATCCCTTTTGTTCACGTACCGCCAGACCCAGATGAACAATCCGAAGAAGGCGGCGATAAAAAGGAAAAGGCCGACAATGAGGGCTGTTTCCCATGGCTCGTTCATGCGGCACGAGTATGTCGGACGGTCCGGTGAACGCACCCGTCGGGGGCGGCTGGTGGGTGGGTCACCCCTGTTTGCCCCGCTCGTATGTGACCTTCAGGGCGTGCCACGACTGGAGCCTCTCGGGTCCGTCCGGTGATCCCGAACGGCGAGTCCTAGCCCAGCCAGAGGAGCACGGCGTCCCCTTCGTCCGCCGCGGCGCGGAGGAACGGCCGCAACAGCTCGTAGTACTCGCGGACGTAGTCGAGTGGCTCGCCCCGCTCCCAGATGACCAGCGGATAGACCCGCGCCGCGGCGAGGTCCGCCGGGGCGACGCCGGCCGTCAGGCTCTCGGCGGATATCCCGGCCAGTGCCTCGGCGGCGCTCCGTACCTGCTCGGGGGTGAGGTAGCGGGGTGGACCGTAGCCCCAGTCGTCGGCGTCGGGGACGGCCTGCTCGCCGTGGACGATGTCCACCGGGAAGTCCCTGCGGCGCAGCAGGAATCCGAGGGCGTCCCAGACCTTGTCGACGTCCAGGCAGCGCGCCGCCGCGGGCTCCGGGGCCGTCGCGGCCTCCGCCTCCATCCGTCCGCAGACCAGCTTCAGCGCCCACTCGGGATCGCCCAGGGCGCGGTCGAGTTCGGCGGGAGTGACACGTGCGTACTCTCCGATCATGCTCATACACCCGAGGTTAGGGGCGACCACTGACAACGCCGGGTGCCCGACGCGGTGGTGGCCGGGAGTGGTGAGCCGACCGGCGGGCGCGGCGGCCCTCCCGGCGCGGCGGTCCTCCCGGCGGCTGGGAGAATGGGGTTCCCTTCCGGGCACGGCCTCCTGTGGTGCCCGCCGGCCGTAGGAGTACCCGCCCCGTGTCCTCAGAGCGCACGCCCTCGACCCCGGACGTCGAGGATCTCGGCCTGCAGTCCGACTGCGGCAGCTGCTTCGGACTGTGCTGTGTCGCGCTGCCGTTCGCGGCCTCGGCGGACTTCGCGATCGACAAGGACGCCGGCACGCCCTGCCCCAACCTGGAGTCCGACTTCCGCTGCGGCATCCACCGCGACCTGCGCCCGCGCGGCTTCACCGGCTGCACCGTCTTCGACTGCTTCGGCGCCGGCCAGAAGGTCTCCCAGGTCACCTTCGGCGGACAGGACTGGCGGCAGGCACCGGAGTCCGCCCGGCGGATGTTCGACGTCTTCCCCGTCATGCGGCAGCTGCACGAACTCCTCTGGTACCTGGCCGAGGCGCTGACCCGCCCGGCGGCCGGCCCGGTCCACGCCGAGCTGCGTGCCGCCCTGGAGAAGACCGAACGCCTCACCCGCGGCAGCGCCGAGGAGCTCACGGAGCTGGATGTGCCCGCCCATCGGGGTGAGGTCAACGCCCTGCTGCTGCGCACCAGCGAACTCGTCCGGGCCGGCGTCCCGGGCCGGAAGAAGGAGCGGCGGGGCGCCGACCTCATGGGGGCGCGCCTGCGGGGTGCGAACCTCCGGGGCGCCAATCTCCGTGGGGCTTATCTGATCGCCGCCGACCTGAAGGGCGCCGATCTCCGTACGGCGGACCTGATCGGTGCCGACCTGCGTGCCGCCGACCTCTCCGGCGCCGACCTCACCGGGGCGCTCTTCCTCACCCAGTCACAGCTCAACGCGGCCAAGGGCGACGCCGCGACCGTACTGCCGCGGAACCTGAGCCGCCCCGCCCACTGGGGGTAGTGGTGATGGCGGGACGATCGGTCCCGCCACTGGACGGTGGGTGAACGCCGAGTGCCCACCGGGGCCAGCCGTACCGCCGCGCGCCCGCCGGGCCCAAGCCGCACTCCCGGGGCCGGCCGTACCGCCGTGCCCCCTCCGGGCCCAGCCACACCGCAGCGCCCCGCCGCGCACAAGCCGTACCGCCGCGCGCCCCGGCCCAGTCGTACCGCCGCGCGCCCCAGGCCCGCCGGTCACGCCCGTCGGCCCCCGGCCCGCCGCCGGCACCCCTTCCCACACCCCCTTCTCCCTGCGCCCCATCCCCCGCCCTCCCCGATCGCTCACAGCGAACGTCCCCGGGGGAACATCTCTCACCCCGGCTGCATTGAGTGAGTACAGCTCAACTTGCTTGCCGAAGGGGAGATCATGGCTTCGACGTCCACATCGCTCACTCTGCCCGTGCTGCCTCTCGATGACGAGGTCGTGCTCCCTGGCATGGTGGTGCCCCTGGACCTGTCCGACGCGGACGTACGGGCAGCGGTGGAGGCCGCTCAGGCCGCCGCCTCCTCGGGTAACAAACCGCGGGTGCTGCTTGTGCCCCGCATCGACGGGGAGTACGCGGCGTTCGGCACGCTCGGACGGATAGAGCAGGTCGGGCGGCTGTCCGACGGTGATCCCGGCGCGCTGATCCGAGGTCTGGGCCGGGTGCGGATCGGGTCCGGCACGACCGGGCCCGGGGCCGCGCTCTGGGTGGAGGGCACGACCGTCGAGGAGACGGTCCCCGACCCTCTGCCCGGCTCGGTGGCCGAACTCGTCACGGAGTACAAGGCGCTGGCCACCAGCTGGCTGCGCAAGCGCGGTGCCTGGCAGGTCGTCGACCGCGTCCAGCAGATCGAGGACGTGCCGGCGCTCGCCGACAACTCCGGCTACTCGCCGTTCCTGACCACCGAACAGAAGGTCCGGCTGCTGGAGACCACCGATCCGGTCGCACGCCTGAAGTACGCCACCGAGACGCTGCGCGAGCACCTCGCCGAGCAGGACGTCGCCGAGTCCATCGCCAAGGACGTCCAGGAAGGCGTCGACAAGCAGCAGCGGGAGTTCCTGCTGCGGCGGCAGCTGGAGGCGGTCCGCAAGGAGCTGGCCGGGCTCAACGGCGACCCGGAGGACGAGGGCGACGACTACCGCGCCCGGGTCGAGGCCGCCGACCTGCCCGAGGAGGTCCGCAAGGCCGCCCTCAAGGAGGTCGACAAGCTGGAGCGGTCCAGCGACCAGAGCCCCGAGGGCTCCTGGATACGCACCTGGCTGGACACCGTCCTCGAACTGCCCTGGAACGAACGGACCGAGGACGCCTACGACATCGCCGGCGCCAAGGAGGTCCTGGACGCCGACCACGCGGGCCTGGAGGACGTCAAGGAGCGGATCACCGAATACCTGGCCGTCCGCAAGCGGCGGGCCGAACGCGGCCTCGGACTGGTCGGCGGGCGCCGCGGGGGCGCGGTGCTGGCGCTGGTCGGCCCGCCCGGCGTCGGCAAGACCTCGCTCGGGGAATCCGTCGCCCGTGCCATGGGCCGGAAGTTCGTCCGGGTCGCCCTCGGCGGCGTCCGCGACGAGGCGGAGATCCGGGGGCACCGCCGTACCTACGTCGGGGCGCTGCCCGGCCGGGTCGTCCGGGCCGTCAAGGAGGCCGGGACGATGAACCCGGTGGTGCTGCTCGACGAGATCGACAAGGTCGGCTCCGACTTCCGGGGCGACCCGGCCGCCGCCCTCCTGGAGGTCCTGGACCCGGCGCAGAACCACACCTTCCGCGACCACTACCTGGAGGTCGAACTCGACCTCAGCGACGTGGTCTTCCTGGCCACCGCCAATGTCCTCGAAGCCATCCCCGAGCCGCTGCTCGACCGTATGGAGCTGGTCCGGCTGGACGGCTACACGGAGGACGAGAAGGTGGTCATCGCCCGGGACCATCTGCTGCCGCGCCAGCTGGAGCGGGCCGGTCTGGAGCCCGGCGAGGTGACCCTGGCGGACGAGGCGCTGCGCAAGCTGGCGGGGGAGTACACCCGCGAGGCGGGCGTGCGGAATCTGGAACGCGCGGTCGCCAGGCTGCTGCGCAAGGTCGCGGCCCAGCACGAACTGGGGGAGCGGGAGCTGCCGTTCGCGGTGGGTGCGGAGGAGCTGCGTCCGCTGATCGGGCGGCCGCACCACACCCCGGAGTCGGCCCAGGACCCGGCCGAGCGGCGCACCGCGGTGCCCGGCGTGGTCACCGGTCTCGCGGTCACCGGCGCCGGTGGCGATGTGCTCTACGTGGAGGCCTCGCTCGCCGATCCGGAAACCGGGGCGTCCGGGCTCCAGCTGACCGGCCAGCTCGGCGACGTGATGAAGGAGTCCGCGCACATCGCGCTGTCGTTCCTGCGCTCCCACGGCGCCGAACTGGAGCTGCCGGTCGCCGACCTGAAGGAGCGCGGTGTGCATCTGCACGTACCGGCGGGTGCGGTCCCCAAGGACGGGCCGAGCGCGGGCGTGACGATGACGACCGCACTGGCCTCGCTGCTGTCGGGCCGGCAGGTCCGGCCGGACGTGGCGATGACCGGTGAGGTCTCGCTGACCGGGCGGGTGCTGCCGATCGGTGGCGTCAAGCAGAAGCTGCTGGCGGCGCACCGGGCCGGTATCGGCACCGTCATCATCCCGAAGCGCAACGAACCGGACCTGGACGACGTCCCGGCCGAGATCCTCGAAGCCCTGGAGGTCCACCCGGTCGCCGACGTCCGCCAGGTGCTGGAACTCGCCCTGACACCCGCGTCGAACGGCGCCGCCCCGGAGGTACCGGTCGCGGTGTGACGGCCACGACGGCCGGTCCGGCTCCCACGGAGGAGCCGGGCCGGTCGTCGCGTCTGCGGGGACTGCTAGCCGTTCGCCAGCGCCCGGAGCCGGTCCATCGCGCCGTTGAAGCGGTTGTGGTCACCGACCGTCGGGCCGGAGGAGGTGTACTGCCAGATGGTGTGGAAGCCCCAGCCGGCCGGGAGTTCGCCGGCCGAGGAGCCGTAGCGGGGTATCCACAGGGGGTTGACGGAGCCGAAGGCCGCGGAGTTGCCGGTGCACTGCTTCCACCAGTTGGTGGAGGTGTAGAGGACGGCGTCCCGGCCGGTGCGCGCCTTGTAGGTGGCGAACCAGTCCTTCATCCAGTTGACCAGCCCGGCCGCGCTCATCCCGTAACAGGTCGCGCCGTAGGGGTTGTACTCCATGTCGAGCGCCCCGGGCAGTGTCCTGCCGTCCTTGGACCAGCCGCCGCCGTGGTCGGCGAAGTACCTGGCCTGGGCGGCGCCGCTGGAGGTGTTGGGGGTGGCGAAGTGGTACGCGCCGCGGATCATCCCGGAGTTGTACGAGCCGTTGTACTGCTGCGCGAAGTACGGGTTGGTGTAGCTGGTGGACTCCGTCGCCTTGACATAGGCGAAGCGGACACCGCTGTTCCAGAGGGTCGACCAGGCGACGTTGCCGTTGTGGCTGCTGACGTCCACGCCTTCGACGGACGCGAGCGGGGCGGCCGGCGGTGCGCCGCCCGCCGTGCCCTCGTGCCGGGCGATCTGGGAACCGGCCCAGTCCTGTCCGGGGTGGGTGGGTTCCGGTGCGCGCGGTGCGGCCGCGGCGCCGGCGGTGCCGGGCAGGCCGAGGAGGAGGGAGACGAGGGCGAGCAGGACCCCGGCCACGGTCGCGAGGGAGCGTGCGGGGCGGTGGGGGGAGCCGGATCTGAGCACGGACATACGTGCCTCCGAAGATCTCGGTGGGATGACCTGAGGGGGGAGGAGCTGAGGCATGGCACCGGCGTGCCGACACGGAGAGGCGGGGCGCACGACGCCGCGGCGGATACCCCGGCCGTTTGGTATGGCCATGCCATACCTGACGATACGCGCGTAGACCGAGGGGGCAGAAGAGGGGCGGCGGGCTGCCGTTGGTCTAATCCTGCGAAATACTGGCCGAGCTGCGGCTTCGGCCGCCGAGGGCGGAAACTTTCAGGTGAGGAAACGCGGGAATGGGCGCTGACGTGCACGACACCGGAGCCGACGGGACGACGGCGGCCGGCGAGCCGACGGGTGTGGATCACGTGTTCCTCGCCCTGGAACGTGAATTGGCGGTGTTCCTCCGCCGGGCCCGTGCCTCGTCCGGCGAACTGGCACGCGAGGTGCACCCCGACCTGGAGCCCGCCGCGTACGGCCTCCTCGTACGGCTGGCGGACGCCGGCGCCCAGCGCGCCACCGACCTCGCCGGCTACTTCGGGGTCGGCAAGGCCACGATGAGCCGTCAGCTGCACGCCCTGGAGCAGCTCGGACTCATCGCCCGCGAACCGGACCCGGCGGACGGCCGCGCGGTCCTGGTGCGCCTCACCGACGAGGGCCGGGAGCGCTTCACCCGCGTCCGCACCGGCCGCCGCGCCCGGTACGCCCGCCGCCTCGCCTCCTGGGACCGCGGCGAGGTCGCCGAACTCGCCCGGCTGCTGCACCGGCTGAACGCGGACAAGGAGGGCGAGGAGGGATAACCGGGCTGTAGTACGGCCCGGGCTCCGCCCCCTGACGGCGTCCGGGTCCCGCGGAAATCCCCCTGCCCGCAGGTGCGGTGGCCGTCACCGGATGCGCACCGCCGCGCGGCCGTTCCCCCGCGGCGGGAAAACATGCCCCGCCTGTCCGTGGTTGTCACGGCGCCACAAAAATCACCGCCGCGTCGTCCCGCGCCTTGCCGCGCGGAAACGCCGTGCCCGCCGGGTCCGCCGCCTCCGCGGCCCGTACCCGGTCGATCAGCGCCTGCGGGCCCTGCCCGGACACCAGGGCCGCACAGTCCGCCCAGGAGCCCTCCCGGAAGACCTCGACCCAGCGCCCGGCGCCGTCGCTGAGCGCGGTCAGCGAGCGCAGGCCGCTGCGCAGGGTGCTGCCGGTCACCGCGCGGGCGGCCACCGCCGGGTCGGCGGCCGCGGTGAAGAAGCCGCCCTCCGCGTTGCGCAGCGCCTCGACCGCCCGGACGTACTCCCGGCCCGCCGCGGCCCGTTCCGCCGAACCACGGGGCAGCGCCCGTACGGCCGCCCGCAGCTCCCGGACCGCGGGCGGCAGTTCGTCCAGCCGGGAGTCGCGCACCGGCTCCACCGAGCCGTCCGCCCGCTCCAGGAGGAGCACCGAGTCGGACAGGACGAGGTGCTCGACGGTTTCCCCGGACCACCGTGCGGCGATCACGGTTGCCTGTGGAGTACGGACGTGAGAAAGGTCACAGGCCTCCCGGTGGCCGTCGGCCGTCCGGGAGATGGCCGCGGCGAGCGCCTCAGTGAGCGTCATATCCCGGTGTGAAACCGACAGTTCCAGCATTGCGCCCCCGAGCCGCGCGGTGAACCAGGGCACCCCATGGGCGCAGCCGACGTCCCCCTCCGGGGGTGTCACGCCGTCCAGCAGGACGAGGGCGCCGCCCTGACCGGAAGCGGGCAGCGCTACCGATGCGTAGTCCTCGTTTGGGCGTTGGGGATCGCCGGGCTCGGTGGCGAGTGCGATGTGCATGCCCGGAAGTCTGCCGGAGGCGGCGGCCGCGGCCCGTCGGGCGGGCGCCCGCCGCCGCATCCGCGCCGGGCGGGCCACGGGTTTACCGGGGGTAAGGAGTGCCGGTCCGGCCGGGTGCGGGCGGGCATCCTTCCAGGAGCGCGACGCATCTCCAAACCCGTTCGGGGGTTGCGCGGGGTTGCGGCAGGAAACGGTGGCGCACGGAAGTTGAAGGCCAAACTCCGAGTGATGTTCACTCGTTCAGGTGGCCGGGCATGTGTTGCCGAGCCACTGCGCGGCGCCGGTGGAATGGTCGTTGCCCGGATCATTGGGGTGAGGTCAGGACATTCGTCGCGACGCGCAGAGCCGGGCTGTTTCCCTTCGCGGAAGTGTGCGCGCTGCGGTCATTCGCGCAGATCCGCTCCGCGAGCGGAGAGCGAGCCGGGTCCGCGACGCCACAGGGCGTGAGCAGGCGAGACAGGAATGCGAGCAGCGGTGCGGAAGATGCGGCTTCGAGGCGGCGCAGGGAAGCCGGGTTCACCGGCCGGTTCGGTCCCGGGACCGGGCAAGGGCTCGGTTCCTGGCAAGGGCCCGGACGCGAAGGACGGAACGGACGCGACGGACGGTACGACCCCCTCGGGACGGCGTCCCGCACGGGTGCGCCACCGGCTCGTCGGCGCGGTGGCCGTGGTGGCCGCCGCCGTCCTCGGTGCCGGCGCCCCCGGTCTGGCGGCGACGGCGGACGACGCCAACACCGGCCAGCAACTGGTCGATCTCGCCGAGCTGAACGCCCGCGCCATCGCGCTCGCGCACTCCCTCGCCGACGAACGCGACGGGATGACCGCGTATGCCGCCGCCGGCCGCGGCAGCCGTACCGCCGCGGGGCGGGGCGGCACCGGAAGCGACGCGCCCTCGCGGACCCAGCGCGTCCGTGTGGACCGGCAGATCGGCGAGCTGCGCACCGAGGCCCAGGACGCCTCCGGCGACACCACCGCGTACCGCGCCGCCGCCAAGCTGCTGGCCGCACTGCCGCAAACCCGTCAGAAGGCCCTGTCGGGGCCCGGATCGGCCGAGCAGGCCTACAACGCCTACACCGAGGCCATTCAGGCACTC
Organism: Streptomyces sp. NPDC048612; assembly: GCF_043199295.1. Lineage (NCBI taxonomy): Bacteria > Bacillati > Actinomycetota > Actinomycetes > Kitasatosporales > Streptomycetaceae > Streptomyces > Streptomyces sp. NPDC048612. The sequence goes on along the minus strand of NZ_JBICVV010000013.1, from coordinate 71,717 downwards.
GGGGCGATCAGTGACGACATCGCCCGCGGACTGCCGGCCCGCGCGGACTCCGCGAACGCCGACACCCGCGCCCTGCCCGCCCTCGGCCGCGCCACCGAACAGGCCGCCGGCACCCGTGCGCTGCTGCTCGCCGGGCTCGGCGCGGGCGGCAGCCAGCCCCGGCTCACCACCCTCGCCCAGGTCGCCCACCTCCGGGAACAGGGCGCGGTGGGCGACTTCCAGCAGGCCGCGAGCCAGCGCGCCCGGGACCGCTACGACCGCACCGTCACCGGCGCCGACGTCAACACCGCCGAGCGCTACCTGACCCGGCTGACCGACCAGCCCCGGCTGGACGCCCTCGACCTCCGCCTCAGCCGCCAGCGGGTCCAGAGCACCCTCACCAACCGCGTCGGACTGATGCGGGGCGTCGAGTCGGCCATGGCCACCGCCGACATCCAGCGGCTCGGCGGACTGCGCGACGACGCGGTCACGGAGCTGGAGATCCGCATCGGTCTGGAGGCGCTCTGCCTGCTGCTGGCCGTCGGCGCCGGGGTGTGGGCCGCCCGCTCCCTGACCCAGCCGCTCGCCGCGCTGCGGATCGGCGCCCGGCGGGTCGCCGCTGACCCCGCGCACGAGGAGCCCATCACCTACAAGGGCCGCAACGACGAGTTCGCCGCCGCCGTACGGTCCGTCAACGCGCTGCACGCCCAGGTCGGCGAGCTGGCGCGGCGCACCACCGAGCTGGAGGGCGAGCGCAAGCGGCTGGTCGGCGGCCGGCAGCGGCTGGTCGCCGAGCGCGAGGTGCTCCAGGAGCAGGGCGAGACGCTCAAGGAGGAGATCGCCGATCTCACCGAGCGGCTGGCGGCCCTCCACAACGGCGTGCACGGCCGGTTCGTCAACCTCTCGCTGCGCACCCTCGGTCTCGTGGAGCGCCAGCTCGGCGTCATCGAGTCGCTGGAGGAGAGCGAGCAGGACCCGGAGCGGCTGGAGACCCTCTTCAAGCTGGACCACTTCGCCGCGCGGATGCGCCGCAACAGCGAGAACCTCCTCGTCCTCGCGGGCGCGGAGCAGCACAGCACCAACCACCAGGGCCCGGTGCCGCTGCTGGACGTGCTGCGCGCCGCGATCAGTGAGATCGAGCGGTACGAGCGGGTCCGTATCCAGTCGCTGCCGCCGCACTCCCAGGTCGCCGGGTTCGCCGCGGACGACCTCAGCCACTTGGTCGCCGAACTCCTGGAGAACGCCACCGCGTTCTCGCCGCCGAACGCCCATGTGGAGCTGTCCGGCTGGCTGCTGGAGAGCGGCGAGGTGATGCTCTCGGTCCAGGACGAGGGCATAGGGATGACCTCGGAGCGGATGGCCGAGCTCAACGAACGGCTGACCGACGTCGAGGCCGCCTCGTCCTCGGAGACCATCGACGAGGCGCTGGGCCTCGGGCTGTACGTCGTGGTGCGGCTGGCCGCCCGGCACGGCGTCCGGGTCCAGCTGCGGGACGCGAAGCAGGGCGGCGTCACCGCCGTCGTCGTCCTGCCCGGCTCGATCCTGCCCACCCGCCCGGTCCCGTCGGCCTCCCCGGCCGGCGCGCCCCAGGACGTGGCGCACACCCCGAGCCTGCCCGGCTCGGTCGCCGAGGCGAACTCCAACGCGCTGCCGTCGCGGTCCGTACGGGCCCTGGGCGCCGAACCGGCGGACGGCCCGGCGGCCCCCGCCGCGGCAGCCGTCCAGGACACCGGCCGGGTCCCGGACGAGGACACCCCCGCGGCCGCCGAGCGGACCGCCGGGGCCGCCGCCGCACCGGACACCGGCCGGGACGGCACCCCGGACGCCGCCGAGCCCGTCGCCGACCCGTTCGTCGCCGCCGCTGAGCGCGCGATCGACGCCGCCGGCCTCGGTGTCCCCGCCGAACCGGCACCGGAGCCCGCCGCGCAGCAGCCGGCCGGCCCGACCACCCACGCCGCGGCCGAACCGAGCCCGTACGGCCCGCAGTCGCCCGGCCCGTACGGCGCCACCACCACGGGCACCGGTGACCACGTGCAGCCCGGTGCGGAGCCGCGCCCGGCCGACGACCCGGCACCGGCGGACGGCCCCGACGCGTCCGGCGCGCCCGCGGCCGACCCGTACGCCATCGGCCCGGACCAGCACAGCCGTGCCACCGACGCGGCACCCACGGACGCGGCGGCACCCGCCGACCCGTCCCCGGCCGGTACACCGGCCGACCCACAGACCGCTGCCGCCCCGTCCGAGGGGAAGCAGCGGACGACCTCCATGGGGCTGCCCAAGCGCACGCCCAAGGTCGTGGCGCAGCAGCAGGCGCCCACCGCCCCGCGCAAGAGCGGAGCGGCCAACGCCGAGGCGCTGCGGCGCCGGCTCGGCGGTTTTCAGGCGGGGGCGCGCGTCGGCCGACGTGAGGTCGAGGCCGAGATCGCCGAACACACAACGGAGCTGACCACCCCACAGACGGACACCGACGGAGCGGGGGCCCCGGGAGAGAGCCACGTTGTCGAGGAGGCACGCGATTGAAGGCGCAAGCGCCCATTGCTTACGGACAGGGCCTGAGCAGTCAGGCCCGGAATCTGCACTGGCTGCTGACCAACCTGGTCGACGAGGTGCCGGGCATCCGCTCGGTCGCGGTGGTCTCCTCCGACGGCCTGTTGCTGCTGTCGTCCGACCCGGACCGGCCGGAAGAGGCGGCACGGCCGGGCGGGGGTGACGGCCCGCGCGGCTCCAGCGCGGACCTGGCCACCATCGTGTCCGGACTCGGCAGCCTCACCAACGGCGCGGCGAAGCTGATGGACGGCGGGTCGGTCAAGCAGACGATGATCACGATGGACGAGGGCAGCGTGTTCGTCATGTCGATCAGCGACGGTTCGCTGCTCGGTGTGCACGCCACCCCGGACTGCGACATGAACGTCATCGCCTACCACATGGCGCTGTTCGTCGGCCGGGCCGGCCATGTCCTCACCCCCGAACTCCGCAGCGAATTGCGCAAGTCGATGGAGAGCGCCAAGTGAGTAGTAAGAAACTCCCCGTGCGAGGCGGGGACCGGAAACCCTCACGCGTACGGCCGTACTCGCTCACCGGTGGCCGGACGCGGTTCGGGCACGTGCTGCTGGTCGAGACGTTCGTGGCCGCGCTGGAGGCGCCCGAAGAGCGGCGCGAGCTCACCTCCGGCGGCTGGGGCGACCGGGTCATGCCGGAGATGCGGGCGATCGTCGAACTCTGCCGCCGGATGCGCTCGGTCGCGGAGATCTCCGCACTCCTCAAGATGCCGCTGGGCGTGGTCCGGGTACTCCTCAGCGACCTCGCCGACCAGGGAAAGATTCGCGTCTACGGCACCGGGCACGGCTCCGGCCGGCCCGACCGCGCGCTGCTCGAAAGGGTGCTGAGTGGACTTCACAGGCTCTGACACGATATCGGCCGGATCGACGGCGACCGCCGGTTCCGTGGGTCAGGCCGACGCGGCGGCCGGCGCCGCCGACGCGGGGCTGCAGAGCTGGCAGACGGACCGTTCGCGGGCGCCGATCGCCACCAAGATCGTGGTGGCGGGCGGCTTCGGCGTCGGCAAGACCACGTTCGTCGGCTCGGTCTCGGAGATCACCCCGCTCCAGACCGAAGCGGTGATGACGCAGGCCAGCGCCGACACGGACGATCTGACCGCCACCCCGGAGAAGACCACGACCACGGTCGCGATGGACTTCGGGCGGATCACCCTCGACCAGGAACTGGTGCTGTACCTGTTCGGCACGCCCGGACAGCAGCGCTTCTGGTTCATGTGGGACGACCTGGTGCGCGGCGCGATCGGCGCGATCGTGATGGCCGACACCCGCCGCCTGGAGGACTGTTTCCCGGCGCTCGACTACTTCGAGAGCTGCGGACTGCCGTACGTCGTCGCGGTCAACCACTTCGAGGGGACCGAGGCGTTCGCCGTCGAGCACGTCCGCGAGGCGCTGACCGTGCCGCCGCGGGTACCCGTGGTGATCATGGACGCACGCGAGCGGACCACGGTGATCCAGTCGCTGCTCGCGCTGGTCGGCCACGCCCTGGAGACCGCGCCGGAGTAACCGGACCACGAGGTCGCGCTCCCCCTCACACTCTCCCCCGAACACCAGCAGTAACAGAGAAGAGCCCCGCCATGCGGAAAATACTCATCGTCGGAGCCGGCCAGTCCGGTCTCCAGCTCGCCCTGGGCCTCCAGTCGCAGGGCTATGAGGTCACCCTCATGTCGAACCGCACGGCCGACGAGATCCGCGCCGGCCGGGTCATGTCGACACAGTGCATGTTCGACACCGCGCTCCAGCACGAGCGCGACCTCCAGATCAACTTCTGGGAGAGCCAGGCCCCGCGCATCGAGGGCCTCGGTGTCTCGGTCGCCGCGCCCGGCAGCCACGAGGCGCCCGAGGGCTCCCAGCGCGCCATCGACTGGGTCGGCAGGCTGGACGGCTACGCCCAGTCCGTCGACCAGCGGGTGAAGATGGCCGGCTGGATGGAGACCTTCGCGCAGCGTGGCGGCCAGCTCGTCATCCACGGCGCGGCCGTCTCCGACCTGGACTTCTTCGCGAGCCGCTACGACCTGACGCTGGTCTCGGCCGGCAAGGGCGAGCTGGTGTCCATGTTCGGCCGCAACGCCGAGCGTTCCCCGTACGACGCCCCGCAGCGCGCGCTGGCCGTCGCCTATGTGCACGGTCTGGGCCCGCGCCCCGAGCACCCCGACTTCGACGCGGTGCGCTGCAACCTGGTGCCCGGCGTCGGCGAGCTGTTCGTCATGCCGACGTACACCACCTCCGGCCGCGCCGACATCCTCTTCTGGGAGGGCATACCCGGCGGCCCGCTGGACGTGTTCCAGGGGGTCAAGGACCCCGACGAGCACCTCGCCGTGACGCTGGAACTCCTGGAGAAGTTCCTGCCCTGGGAGTACGCCCGCGCCACCAAGGTCGAACTGACCGACGCCAACGCCACGCTGGCCGGCCGTTACGCCCCCACCGTGCGCAACCCCGTCGGCCGGCTGCCCTCCGGCGGCCTGGTCCTGGGCGTCGCGGACGTCGTGGTCGCCAACGACCCGATCACCGGCCAGGGCTCCAACTCGGCGTCCAAGTGCGCCGCGTCCTACCTCGCCTCCATCGTGGAGCGCGGTGACCAGCCCTTCGACGGGGACTGGATGCACACCGCCTTCGAGCGTTACTGGAACACCGCCCAGCACGTCACCAAGTGGACGAACGCGATGCTGGCGCCGCCGCCGGAGCACATCCTGAACCTCATCGGCGCGGCCGGCCAGCTGCAGCCGGTCGCCGACCGCTTCGCCAACGGCTTCAACGACCCGTCCGACTTCGAGAACTTCTTCTACGAGCCGGAGAAGACGGAGGCGTATCTGGGGTCGTTCACGGGCTGAAAACCACCTGCGGTGGGGGCCTTCTTCCCACGTGCGTGGGTGGCACCGCCGTGGTTGCCCCTCCCCACCTTCGGTGGGGAGGGGTTTTTTGCGGGCCGACGCCGCGGCGCTTGGTTGCGTCGTGGTGGCGGTGGCGGGCCTCCGGCGGTGGGTTGTGGGACTGCTTCGCTTTACGTCCCACAACCCACCG
>NZ_JBICVV010000013.1:10725-66152 GCF_043199295.1 Streptomyces sp. NPDC048612 | reverse complement strand
GGGCGCCCCGGGCGCCCGCGGGGGCCCGGGGGGGGGCCCCCCCCCCCGGGGGGGGGGGGGGGGGGGGGGGGGGGGGGGGGGGGGGGGGGGCCCCCCCCACCCCCCCCCCCCCCCCCCCGCCTCCGGCCCGCCACCTCACATGGGTGCCGCGGCTGGCCCTGGTGGGGGAGTGGGGCGGTTTTCGCTCGTGGCGCGGGGCCGTCCGGCGGGGTGTGCGTCAGGGGGCGCTGTCGGTTCAACGGGGCTTGCGCCAGGGCCACCTGGGGCCCTCGTTCGGGGGCTTGCCCTCCGGGTCGTACTCGTACTTCCAGCCGCTCGGGAGGCCGAGGCGGTTCACCCGGGCCGGGACACGCCGGTAGACGTGGACCGTGGGCGGGCGGTCGTCGTCGGCCGGTACCGGGACCTCGTACGTCTTGGGCGGCTGGCCGGTCGCGCCGACCAGTACGGGCAGGACCCGGCCGTCCAGCGGGCCGCCGACGAAGAGGGTGTTCTCGCTTCTCACGTCCTCAGTGTCACACCGCGCGGAGCCGGCGGCGGTTCACAGGAGATGTGCGGCGTCGCTCACGACGGGCAGGGTGCGGCGGGCCAGGTCGCCGGCCGGGCCGTCGGCGGTCTCCAGCTTCAGTGCCGCCCGGGTCACCCGGGCGGTCTGCGGGTCCCCGGCCGCGGTCGCGGTCAGCAGCGCGATGAAGTGGTCGACGAGCCAGTTCCGCAGCTCGTCGAGGGCCGGCTGCTTGTCCTCGTCGAGCCAGATGAGGGAGGCGGCCTCGACCGCGGTGATCCACATCCGGACGGTCATCCGCAGCCGCAGGCCCGGTGCCGGCTCGCCCAGGTGCCGCAGGATCTGGTCGGCCGCGGCCCGCCGCACCTCGTCGACGATCGCGGTCGTACGGGTGGTCTCCACGACGCTGCCGCCCTGGAGCAGTGCGCTGAACCCGGCGTCGTGCTCGTCGACGAACGCCAGGTAGCGGTCGAGCGCGCGCGACAGCCGCTGGGTGAGCGGGCCGGTGTCCGGCTCGGCGAAGCAGCGCTCCAGGATGTCGGCGGCGCTGCGCAGCGCCGCCTCGTACAGCTGCTGCTTGCCGCCGGGGAAGTAGCGGTAGACGAGCGGCCGCGAGACCCCGGCGGCCAGGGCGACATCGTCCAGGGAGACGTCCTCGGGCGCGCGCTGGGCGAACAGGTCCAGCGCGGCGGTGAGCAATTGGCTGCGGCGCTGCTCCACGCTCAGCCTGCGATACGCGGGTCGGGGTACTGCTGGGGCGGTGCCGCTGCCGTTCATGAACAGCAGCGTAACCGGCCCGGATGTCGGCTCGTACAGGTGCTCGGGGTGTACCGGGTCCCCGCGGTCCGCTTCAGGCCAGCAGGCCCGAGCTCCGCCACAACCGGCGGCCCACACCCCGCAGTACGCCGATCTCGTCCAGGAAGTCGGTCAGCCGCCGGGCGCCGGACTGCATCACCTCACGTCGGTGGCCGCTGGCCTTGACCTGGGCGACGGCCTCGCGCCGGTCCAGCCCGACCCGGGTGTAGACGGCCGGGTTGACGAAGGAGACGGAGAACACCCGGGCCGCCTCGCCGGAGCTGATGCGGGTCAACTCCCGCTCCCAGCGCGGCGCGGTGACCATCTGGCGGCGCAGCTCCTCACGGGCGTAGCGCACATGCCGGGCCTCCTCGACGACATGGATGCGGGTCACCCCGCGCACGATCGTCTGCACCCGCTCGTCCGGGAAGGTCAGCCGCTGCATCCAGTCCAGGATCTCCTCGCCGAGCAGGGTGCAGGCGAACGAGCCGGGGGTGGTGGAGACCGTCTTGAGGACGCGGGCGAGGTTGTGGTTGAGCCGGGAGACCGGGTACGCCGGTGCGCCGCCCTTCTGGATCATGCGCGCGAACATCTTGGAGTGCCGGCACTCGTCGGCGATCTCGGTGAGGGCGTAGCGGACGTGTGCGCTGGTCACCGGCTTGTCGTAGATGTGCCGGACGAGCAGCTGCATCAGGATGATCTCGAACCAGATGCCCAGCGAGGCGAGCGAGGCGGCCTCGTGCCGGGACAGGTCCTGCTGCTGCTCCGGCGACATCTTCCGCCACAGCGGGGTGTCGTAGAGCGAGACCAGCTCCGGCGGCCAGAACCACTTGCCTTCTTCGAGGGGCGCGTCCCAGTCGAGTTCGGTGTCGGGGTCGAAGGAGTGCTTGGCCGAGGAGTCGAGCAACCGCTCGGCGACCTGCTCCCGGTCCTTGAGCAGACCGAGGGCGTCCCGCAGCACTTCGGTGTCCGTTTCGGTCATGGCGGTGGGCGCGCTCGTCATGGCTGTGCTACCTCGCTCCAGGGGTTCGGGGCCGGTCCTGCCCGCGGTCACCACTTATGAGACTGCTTGTCAGCAAGCTCGTCAATCCCCTGTGCACGACTTATTGACCCGCCGGTAAGGAACGTGTGAGCCTGCCAACGACCGCCCATGACAAGGCTTTTGCGAGCCGAGGAGGCGTACGTGTCGACCCGAGATCTCTACGTCCAGGACCCAGGCGACCCCGTGTGGAAGGTGCCCGCCACCGGTGCGGCCCGCTTCAGCTGGGACTACGACGACGGACGCGACCGGCTGCTCGCGCTCTACCAGAAGGGCAAGGACAAGCAGTGGGACGCCACCCTGCGGATCGACTGGGACCAGGAGGTGGACCCCCACGACCCGCTCGGTACCCCGGACGAGTCCATGTCCCTGTACGGCACCAGGTACTGGGACAGGATGACCGAGAAGGACCGGGGAGAACTGCGCCAGCACTACACCTCCTGGCAGTTCAGTCAGTTCCTGCACGGTGAGCAGGGCGCGATGGTGTGCGCGGCGCGGATCGTCGAATCCGTCCCCGATCTCGACGCGAAGTTCTACTCCGCCACCCAGACCATGGACGAGGCCCGGCACGCGGAGATATACAGCCGTTTCCTCCAGGAGAAGATCGGGATGCTCTACCCGGTCAACGACAATCTCCAGGCGCTGCTGTCCGACACCCTCCGGGATTCCCGCTGGGACATGCCGTACCTCGGTATGCAGGTGCTCATCGAGGGCCTGGCGCTGGCCGCCTTCGGCATGATCCGCGACACCACCACCAAGCCGCTCCCGAAGCAGATCCTGGCGTACGTCATGCAGGACGAGGCGCGCCATGTCGCCTTCGGACGCATGGCGCTGCGCGACTACTACAAGCAGCTCACCGATGTCGAACTCCGCGAGCGCGAGGAATTCGTCATCGAGGGCTGCTATTTGATGCGCGACCGGCTGCGCGGCCTGGAAGTCCTGGAGAACTTCGGCATTCCGCATGACGAGGCCGCCGAATTCACCGAGCGCTCCGAGTTCCTGCATCTCTTCCGCAAGCTGCTGTTCAGCCGGATCGTGCCCTGTGTGAAGGACATCGGCCTGTGGGGCGAACGCCTCCAGCGCGCCTATGTCGACATGGGCGTCTTCGAGATGGGCGACTCCAACCTCGATCTGCTGATGAACCAGGACGAGGAGTTCGCCGAGAAACTGGACGCGGAGCGCTTCGCGGCCGAGGAGGAGGCCCGTACGGCGGAGGTCGCGGCGGCCATCGCCGAGGGCGCGGAGAGCTGACCCCCCGGGCGTCTGCGGCCCGTCCGCGGCCCTCACCCGGCCGTCAGGGTGTCCCGTCCGGGACTCCGGAGATCAGGAAGCCGAGCATCCGGCGGCCGAGTTCCCCGGCGTCGGCGTACGGCAGCGAGTGGTGGGTGACACCCGGCAGGGTCGCGATCCGGACGCCCGGAAGGGTCCGTTCGGCCCGCGCCGCGACCCGGTGCGGCCGGTGCGTCCGGCTGTGCCCGGCCAGGAGCAGCAGGGCCGGCACGGCCACCCGTCCGGCGTCCGGCCGCGGCCCCGTGACCACCTTCGCGGTACGGAACGCGACGGCGCCCAGGCCCATCAGCCGCACCAGCGCGGGCGCCGGCGGCGCGCCCCGGGTCTCCCACTCCAGGAACCGCCGGGTGCTCCGCTCCCCGGGCCGTACGAACAGCGGCAGCGCCCGCAGCAGATACGACGGCCGGAAGCCCGCGAAGCACTGCGTCGGATCGAGCAGCACCAGCCGGTCCACCCGCCCTCCCGCGGCAGGGTCTTGGGCAGCGGTGTGCACGGCGTAACTCAGTGCGAGCCAGCCGCCGTACGAGTGCCCGGCCAGTGCCGCCGAGGTCAGCCCCAGCCCGCGGAACACGCCATCGAGCCAGTCGAGCAGATCCGCCGGCCGCCGCAGCGGCCGCCCGGTGTGCGCGCTGAGCCCCGGCCCGCCCATCTGGTCCACGGCGTACACCCGGTGTGTACGGGCGAGCGGGCCGGCGAGGGCGTACCAGACGGCCGAGGTGGTGCCGCCGCCGTGCAGCAGCACCAGCGGCGGACCGTCCGCCGGGCCGCAGACGGTGACCCGGGTGGTGCCGAACTCCGAGGGCAGGTCGAGCCGTTCCACCGGCACCGGCCACAGGGCCATGGCCTCCTCGTAGGCGGCACGGAAGGCGGCGGCGGGGGCGGGCGCAGGGGTGTCTGCTGGCATGGTGCACCTCCGGGACGGGAGAAGAGACGCACGAGGCCCGGCGCACTGCCTCGTTCAGCAAGTATCTCGCCGAGCGAGGTAATAATCAGGGGGTCGGGGAAACCGGCTCGGGAAACCGGGGCAGGGAAACACGGGCAGGGAAGAAGGGCGGCGGCGCATGGCGGAGCGGCGAGCGGCGGACGAACCGGCGGGGATGGACCTGGTCCATCTGCTGCGGGAGGTGACCCTGCGACTCGACCTCGCGGGAGCCCGGTTCGCCGGCCGCAACGGACTGCACCCCACCGACCTCCGGGCCCTGATCGGCCTGCTGGACGCGGCACGCGCCGGCGAGGAGTCGACCCCCGGCCGGCTCGGCGAGCGGCTGGGCCTCAACTCCGCGGGCACCACCGCGCTCATCGACCGCCTGGAGCGGCTCGGTCTGCTCCGCCGGGTCCGCGACACCCGCGACCGGCGCCGTGTCCTCCTGGAGGTCGACGCACGCGCGCTCGCCCTGGGGGAGTCCTTCTTCGGCCCCCTGATCGACCGCACCCTCGCCCTGCTCACCACCTTCGAGCCCGGCGAACAGGCCGCGATCCGGCGGTTCCTGAGCGGGGTCCGCGACGCGGTGACGGACGAGGAGGGGGCGTAGGGGCGCCCGCTGTCGCGTGTTGTCCGGACGGCCGCCCGCTAGGACCTGTCGTCAAACTCCCGCCTGCCCCGCGGCGCCTGGCACGCCCGCTCGCCGCGTTGTCGGGTTCACCCCGATACACCCAGTATCGGGGCGACCCTCCGCCTTGCGATCGCACGCACCAGACACCGCGGGGCCGCCCTTCGGGCGAACGACGGGAGTTTGACGACAGGCCCTAGCGCCTGCCCGACCGCGCCAGCCAGCGCCCCTCGTGCCGGGACACCTCGATCGGGCGGCCGAAGCAGGCCGTCATCCGGGCGCCGGTCAGCACCTCGTCCACCGGGCCGGCGGCCTGCACCCGGCCGTCGCGCAGCAGCAGGGCGTGGCGGATGGCCGGGGACAGCTCCTCCAGGTGATGGGTGACCGTCACGGTCGCCAACTCCGGTCGCACGTCTGCCAGTTGATGCAGCGTGTCGATCAGATCCTCGCGGGAGGGCAGGTCGAGCGCATTGAACGGCTCGTCGAGCAGCAGCAGCCGCGGCTCGGCCATCAGCGCACGGGCGATCAGGACGCGGGCCCGCTGGCCGCCCGAGCACACCCCGAACGGGCGGTCCGCCAGCTCCTTGCAGTCCAGCTCGGTGAGCAGCTCGTGGGCGCGCTCACGGGTGGCCGCGTCGTACTTGCGCCACAGCGGCTGCACGGTGCCGGTCGCACCGGTGAGGACGACCGTGTGGCCGGTCGCGTCCTGGGGGACCTTCTGCGCGCCGGAGACCAGACCGATGACGGCGCGCAGCTCGCGGACGTCCACCGTGCCGAGGCGGTGGCCGAGCACCTCGACGGAGCCGACGGTGGGGAACATCAGCGCGCCGACGAGGCGCAGCAGCGTGGTCTTGCCGGCGCCGTTCGCACCGAGCAGCGCCCAGTGCTCACCGGACCGTACGGTCCAGTCGATCCCGTCGAGGATGACCTGCCCGGTGGTGTGGCGGCGGACGCCCACCCCCTCCAGGGCGGCGATCACCCGGGCGGCTCCGGGGAGCGGAGGCGGTGCGGTCCGCCCGGAGGGCGGTGCGGACTGCGCGGGCTCCCGGGGCTGCGAAGGCTGCGTAGCGCTCATCGCGGCAGGTTAGCTGCATACCGCAGCTTTCCGTGCGGGTGTCCGGGACGCGGACTCCGGCGCCCCCCCGGCCCCCGGCCCCCGGTTACAGCGGTGCCGGGACCGGTGCCGTCACGGCGCGGACAGCCCCAACAGCGCCCGCACCCGCGCGTACTTCGCCGTCAGCCGCTCCCGCGTCGGCGCGTCCAGGACGGCCAGCCGGTCCGGATCGGCGTTGTGCGCGAGATCGGACTCCTTGACCAGCAGCGCCCCCGGCGTGGCCAGAATGCGGGCGGTGTACTCCTCGACCGGCTCGCCCGCCCGTTTGGTGACGGCCAGGATCATCGCCCTGACCTCCTCGCTCAGCGCCGCACCGGCCAGCCACTCCTCGCTCAGCGCGCCGTCCTCGACCGCGTCGTGCAGCCAGGCCGCGGCGATCTGCTCGTCGCTGCCGCCCCGTTCGCGGACGCCCGACGCGACCGCGGCCAGATGCTCGGCATACGGGCGGCCCGCCTTGTCGGTCTGCCCCGAGTGCACGCGCCGGGCCAGCGCCTCCACTTCGGCCAGGGACAGCAGCGGGGGCGGGGCGGGTTCCATGGGCGGGATCGCGTCAGCCATACGGCCATTGTGACGCGCGGACCGCGCCCCGGGCGAGGACTGCAGCCATCCGCGCCGCGCGGGCCTCAGTGCAGCGCCGCCGCCATCACCGCCCGCGCGATCGGCGCCGCGCTCCCGCCGCCGCTGATGTCCGCCCGGTCGGCGGCCGCGTCCTCCACCACCACGGCCACCGCCACGGCCGGTTCGTAGCTGTCCTTCGCCCGCGCCCAGGAGATGAACCAGGCGTACGGCGTCCCCTCGTTGCGCACCCCGTGCTGCGCGGTGCCCGTCTTGCCGCCGACCGTGACGCCCTTGAGGGCGGCCCGTCTGCCGCTGCCGTGCGCGACGACGTCGATCATCATCTCCTGGAGCTGCTGCGCCGTGACCGGGCCGATCGCCTGGCGGGTGGGCCGGTGCGGACCGTCCGCGATCATGACGCCCCTGGCGTCGGTCACCCGGTCGACGAGGGACGGCGGCGCCAGCCGGCCCCCGTTGGCGACCGTCGCCGACACCATCGCCATCTGGAGCGGGGTGGCCGTGGTGTCGAACTGCCCGATGGCGGACAGCGCGACCTGCGAGGCGTCCATCCGGGTGTCGAAGTTGCTCGGCGCGACCGGCGAGGGGAGGCGCAGCCCGGAGTCGTTGAAGCCGAACCGGCGGGCCATGCCGGCCATGTCCCGCAGCCCGATCCCGGCCCCCAGCCGCGCGAAGACGGTGTTGCAGGAGGCCCGGAAGGCGTCCTTGAGCGGGGCGTCCTCGCAGCCCTCCGCGGCGTTGCCGAGCAGGGTGGCAGTGCCGGGCAGAGGATAGGGGTCGGGTGAATCCGTGGGGGCCTCGATGTCGGTGACCCGGCCGCTCTCCAGCGCGGCCGCCGCGGTGACGACCTTGAAGGTGGAGCCGGGCGGATAGGTCTGCTGGAGCGCCCGGTTGAGCATCGGCCGCTGACCAGCACGATTCAGCCGGTGCCAGGCCGCGCTGACCCCGGCGTCGTTGCCGGACAGTTCACCCGGGTCGTACGACGGCGTGCTCACCAGCGCCAGCACCCGCCCCGTCCGCGGCTCGATCGCGGCCACCGCGCCCTTCTTGTCCCCCAGCCCGTCGAACGCGGCGCGCTGCATCCGGGGGTTGATGGTGGTGTGCACGCTGCCGCCCGGCCGGTGGGTGCGGGTCAGCTGATCCCACCAGGGGAACGTCGCGAGCCGTTCGTCGAATCCGGAGAGCACCCCGTCCTCGGCGTTCTCCAGCAGCGAGGTCCCGTAGATCTGCGAGGAGTAGCCGGTGACCGGCGCGTACAGCGGCCCCTGGGTGTAGGTGCGCTCGAAGCGCAGCCGCCCGCCGCTGTCCCGGGACCCGGTGACCGGCCGGCCCGCGACGAGCACGGCACCGCGCGGCTGCTCGTAACGCGCGATCGTCCCCCGGCGGTTGGCCGGACTGGCGCCGTAGCGCTCGGTCTCGAAGACCTGCACCCGCGCGGCGTTGACCAGAAGCGCGACGAGCAGCAGGAAGGAGAACGCGGCGGTGTGCCGAATACAGCGGATCAACGGCCGGCCTCCGGGGAGGGGGCGTCATCGGTGGCGGGCGGGGGTGGTGCCGTCCTGGGCGGGGCCGGGGACCGCGTCGGCTTCAGGAACCCCACCACCCAGCTCCTCGCCCCGAACCCCGTGCCCCCACCGGCCTCGTACGCCCCCTGCCCCCTCACCGGGCTCCCCGCCGGCCCGCCCGACGGCCCGGCGCCCGCCTCCGCCGCGGCCGACGGGGTCCCCGCCTCCGCCCTGCCCGACGGGGCACCCGTGTTCGCCCTGCCCGACGGGGCGCCCGCCTCCGCCCCCACCCGGCTCCCCGTGCCGCTCCCCGCCGTACGTCCCGTCCCGCACCCCGCTCCGGCCCCCACAGCACCACCGGCAGCGCTCCCCGCCCCGCCGCCCTCCGTCCGTGGCGTCCGGGCCCGGTCGCTGATCCGCAGCAGCAGCGCGATGATGATCCAGTTCGTGACGACGGACGACCCGCCCTGCGCGAGGAACGGCATCGCCATCCCCGTGAGCGGAATCAGCCCCGTCACCCCGCCCGCGATGACGAAGACCTGGAGGGCGGGCAGCGCCGCCAGCCCCACGGCCAGCAGGCTGCCGAACGGATCGCGCAGCCCGAGCGCGGCCCGGTAGCCGCGGGCCACCAGCAGCGCGTACAGCAGGAACAGCGCGGTCAGCCCGGCCAGCCCGAGTTCCTCACCGAACGTCGCCAGGATGAAGTCGGACTTCATGGCGAAGCCGATGAGATACGAGTGGCCCTGGCCGAGACCGGTGCCGAGCATCCCGCCGGCGGCGAACGCGAAGAGCGACTGGGCGAGCTGACCGGGCCCCCGGCCCGCCGCGATACCGGCGAACGGATGCTGCCAGTCCTCGACCCGGCCGTGCACATGCGGCTCCAGCGTGCCGACGGCCGCCGCCCCGACGCCGGCCAGGACCAGCCCGACCGCGATCCAGCCGGTCCGCCCGGTGGCCACGTACAGCAGGACGACGAAGATGCCGAAGAACAGCAGCGAGGTCCCCAGATCGCGCTCCAGGACCAGTACCGCGACGCTGACCAGCCAGATCGCGACGATCGGCCCGAGCACCCGGCCGGTGGGAAGCCGCAGCCGCCCCAACCGGCGTCCCGTATGGGCCAGTGCGCTGCGGTTGGCGGCCAGATAGGCCGCGAAGAAGACGGTGATCAGCACCTTGGCGAACTCGCCCGGCTGAATGGAGAATCCGGCGACCCGAATCCAGATCTTCGCCCCGTTGATGGCGGGAAAGAGGATCGGCGCGGCCATCAGCAACAGCGCGAGGGCCGCACAGACATAGGCGTACCGCTGGAGCACCCGGTGGTCGCGCAGCAACACCACCACCGTGATGAAGAGCCCGACGCCGACCGTCGACCACATCAGCTGGGTGGGCGCGGCGTGGTCGGCCGGGGTGTCCAGGTCCAGCCGGAAGATCAGCACCAGCCCGAGCCCGTTGAGCAGCACGGCGGTGGGCAGCAGCAGAGGATCGGCGTACGGGGCGCGGAAGCGGACGGCCAGATGCGCCAGCAGCGCGAGCCCGGCGAGCCCGGCGCCGTAGCGGACCGCCCCGCCCGGCAGCGCATGCCCGCGGGCCAGCCCCACCACGAGATATCCGCAGACGCTGATCAGGACCGCGCCTGCGAGGAGGGCCAGTTCGACACCCCGTCGCCGGGGCAGCAGCGGCAAGGGTGGGGGAGTGTCCGCCGGGCGCGCGGCCGCCGCCCTCGCCAGTGCCGTCATGCCTGGCAACGTAGCAAGCGGAGGCCGTTATTTCCGTTATGCCGGATACGACGTTCGGGGCGTACGCAGTCCGGCCGGTCCCGCAGGGGCGCCCCGCGGTACGCGCCGCTCCGCCCTCAGCACCAGCGCGGAGCGTCCCCGTCGTTCACGATGTCGCGCTTCGAGGACCAGACGTACGAGGCGTCGCTGAGCTTGTACCAGACCGGGTTGCCCTCGACGCGCTGCCCCTTGAGCCGGCAGACGATCCCCACCACGTCCCCGTACTCCTTCAGGCCGATCGCGCTGAAATCGGTGCTCGGCCCGGTACGCAGCACCAGCCCCTCCTTGGTGACGACCCGGCCCTCGTACTCGGCGAGGCCGTCCCGCTCGTCGTCATCGGCCGCCGGCGCGGGTCCGGCCGCGAGCATCCCGGCCAGCGCACCGGACAGAAAGCAAAGGGCGAAGGTGCCGAGTTTGCCGGACTTCGACTTCGGAAACATGCGCTTCCTCCTGCGAAGGGGAGAGTCCCAGGGGAGTCCCTGTGGGGTGCGTGGAGCGGGGTCGCCGGGCGTCACTCGATGGACGGGCCGGGGCCGACGCCCCGCCGGTGCGGTGCCTGCCACACCCTTCCCTGGCTGCGAATGCGGCTCCTCTGTCGCGCGCCGCCCTCTCGCGCCGCGCCGTGCCGCCTGCCTCGCTCCCCTCTCACGCTAAGGAGGGAGCGGAGAGTCCGCAACTCATCACGCTGAGTGACTTCACGTTGAGGTGGCCCACTCTGTCGCGGGGTGGGGCCCGAATGCAGGGGCGGCAGGGGTCGTCATGGCCGGGTACGCCCAGTGGTCCGCATAAGGCCCCGCACGGGGTTTGTCGTGGGACTCCGCGCGGGGCCGGCAGGGGGAGATCCTGCACCCATTTCCCCCGGCTCGCACTCCCCTGTCGCTCCCACACTGCGCGCAACTCGCCCTCCCCGGGGTGTCATTCGCCACCCCGTGATACATCTCGACGGACATAGGTGACGATCCGGCCTGTCGGAGGCGCCAGTTCACCGTCGCGCACTCCTGGAGCGGCGGCGGCTGCGCGGGGCGGCGGGCACTCGTTCAAGGGGGAGTCAGGAATGGGTCAGGTAAGGACCAGGGGTGAGTCAGGGGCGAACCAGGGGTCCCTCAGGGGTATCCCGGGTTGTTCCGTGAACGCTGTCAATGGCACTTTGTAAACTCGTCCAGACCGAACAGAAGAAGAAGGCCGAGGCCGAGCTCGTCACGCTGATGCGGACGACCGAAGACTCCGGTCGATGGCATGGACCTGTGCCATGACCACCGCAAGCGAGGGGCTATGGCGTACGTCACACCCGTGCACGCCGAGTGGGGGTTCCGTGCTGTCCCGGCTGTCTTGGGCCGCCGAGCGCGGGTGACCGTCCCCCTCGACGAAAGGCAGTATTAGCGTCATGACGACCCTCCGTTCCCGGATCATCGCCTGGGCCGGCCGTATGTATCTGGCGAGAACACAGAAGAAGGGCTTCGACCTCTCTCGAATGTCCTTCTTGCCCGAGTCCGTCCTGATGCCCTTGCGGCGTGACGGCCTCAACCCGGTGGGTGATCTGGCGGCCGTGCGGGAGCAGGAGCCCGTCAGCAAGCTTCCCGTGCCGATAGCCGCCAACGTCTGGCTGGTCACCGGCTACGACGAGGTCAAGGCGGTGCTGGGCAAGGCCAGTGCCTTCAGCTCGGACTTCACCAACCTCGTCGGCAAGGCCGGTGCCGGGGCCGAACAGAACCCGGGGGGACTCGGATTCGCCGACCCGCCCGTGCACACCCGTCTCCGCCGGCTCCTGACCCCCGAATTCACCATGCGGCGCCTCGGGCGGCTCACCCCCCGCATCCATGAGATCGTCGAGGAACGCCTCGACGCGATGGAAAAGGCGGGAAAGAGCGGCGACCCGGTGGACATCGTCCACTCATTCGCCCTCCCCATTCCCTCCCTCGTCATTTGCGAACTCCTCGGCGTCCCTTACGAGGACCGCGCCGATTTCGAGCGCCTCAGTGCCGCGCGATTCGACCTTTTCAGCGGGGCGAACGCCTCCTTCGGTGCCATATCCGAATCGCTTTCCTACTTCCGGGACATCGTCAAGAAGCAGCGCGAGAACCCGGGCGACGGCCTGCTCGGCATGATCGTGAAGGAGCACGGCGACTCGGTCAGCGACGAAGAGCTGGCGGGCCTCGCCGACGGTGTCCTCACCGGCGGCTTCGAGACCACCGCGAGCATGCTGGCCCTCGGCGCCCTGGTCCTCCTCCAGGACCCGAAGCACTTCGCGGCCCTGCACGACGGCGACGACGTCGTCGACAGCTATGTCGAGGAACTCCTCCGTTACTTGACCGTCGTACAGGTGGCCTTCCCGCGCTTCGCCCGCGAGGACCTGGAAATCGGCGGCGTTCAGATCGCCTCCGGAGATGTGGTGCTGTGCTCACTGAGCGGTGCGGACCGGGACGGCAAACTGGGCCCGGAAATGGAACAGTTCGACCCCACCCGCAATGTCCCCTCGCATCTCGCCTTCGGCTACGGAATTCACCGCTGTGTAGGCGCCGAACTGGCCCGCATGGAACTCCGCGCCGCCTACCCCGCCTTGGTGCGCCGCTTCCCGAACATGCGCCTCGCCGCCAAGCCCGAGGACCTCGAATTCCGCAAACTCTCCATCGTCTACGGAATCGAGTCCCTGCCGGTACACCTCAACGGCTGACCGCACACCGGCCCCACGTCCTCCGCTGACCGGGCACTTGGCCAAGACGCCGGGTGCCCGGTTTTGCGGTACTCGGGCCACCACCCGGCGAACGGCCAACTGCCACAAGGCGCACAGCGGTTCCGGCCGCCACCTCGGGCACTCCCGGGTCATGCGCGCGACGGCGACCGGAAAGGCGTCCCCGCGTGCCGTGCTTCGCCCCCTGGCCCCGCCGGAACCACGGTGCGTGTCCGACACCGTCACGGAAGGCCGCCCCGGGCCTCGCCATCGAGGGCACGTCCGCATACGAAAAGACCCCGCCCAGCATCTCTGCTGGCGGGGTCCTCTGGCACCTCTTCCAAGGTGCCCCCGGCAGGATTCGAACCTGCGCACACGGCTCCGGAGGCCGTTGCTCTATCCCCTGAGCTACGGGGGCGTTGCCGCCTGTGTTCTCGTGGCGACGGGTAGAACACTACCAGCTCTGATGGGGTGTCTATGAACAGGTTTCGCGGGAGGCGGGGCGCGGTGGCGCGGAGGGACGGCCGGGGTCTCAGGGCCGGTCCGGCGGACCACGGCCGGGCTCCGCCGGACCGGCCCTAGCGCATCCGCGGGAGGCGCCGGTGAAGCTCCGGGAAAGGTCCCTCGCACGGGGGCGGAAGTGGGGAAAACCGGGACGCAGTCGCAGGTGGGGCCCTAGTCTCATGGTGTGCCTGGCTTGTCCGGTCGGATTCTTGTCGTCGATGACAACAAGGTCATCCGCCAGTTGATCAGGGTCAATCTCGAGCTGGAGGGCTTCGAGGTCGTGACCGCGGCTGATGGTGCCGAATGTCTGGATGTCGTGCACCACGTGAGACCTGATGTCGTGACCCTTGACGTCGTGATGCCGCGGCTCAACGGTCTGCACACCGCGGCGCGGTTGCGCTCCGATCCGCGGACGTGGGACATCCCGATCGCCATCGTCAGCGCGTGCACCCAGGGCGAGGTGAACAACGGCGAGTCGGTGGGCGTGGACGCCTTCCTCGCGAAGCCGTTCGAGCCGGCCGAGCTGGTACGGACCGTGGGGAGGCTGGTCCGGGAGGGCCGGCAGCGGGCGCGCGGGCCCGAGGGCGGGGCCGAGGACGAGGACGGGGAAAGCGACGGGGGCGGGGGAGGAGCGGGGCGCGGGACCTCGTCCGGCGGGGTCGCGGCGTCCGGCGGGGCCGGGATGCTGGAAGCGGCCGGGGAATAGCCCAGAACGCCGACCGGGCCCCGGATCATTACGTGGAGTGTCCACAGGGCGAAACCGGGTCGCATAGGTACCCCAGGTCTCCCATACGCTTGTCCTGTGACCCCCGCTGAGCTCTCCCGTACCGTCCTGCGCTCCGTGCGTGGTGCGGTGGAGGAGCAGGAACTCTCCGTGCCCGTGCCGGCGCGGATCGTGGTGCAGCCGCCGCCGCGCCCCGGGTGTGGGGACTACGCCTCCAATGTCGCGCTGCAACTCGCCCGGGATGCCGGGCGGCCGGCCCGGGAGGTCGCCGAGATCCTGCGGAAGCGGCTGATCGGCAGCGCCGGGATCGCCGGGGTCGAGATCGCCGGGCCGGGATTCCTGAACTTCACGCTGGGGGACGGCGCCCAGGCCGCACTGGTACGGGAGGTGCTGTCCCAGGGGGACGGCTACGGGGACCGGAGCGCGCGGAGTGCGCGCGGCGGTCCGGCCGGGGAAGCGGGAGCCGGTCGCGGCGAGGCCCCCGGCCCTGTCCCCACTTCCGGGCGCGAACCCCTCCCCGCCCACCGTCCCGACGCCGCGCTCCCCTCCACCCCCACCGCCCGTGACGTCGTCGTCGCCGAGGCGCTGGTGCGTCTCCGGGCCGCGGCGGAAGGGCCGGCTGAGGGCGAGGGCGCGGGGGAGGCCGTGACCCACCCCGTGCCGCCCGAGCTGAGCGCGCTCGTCGCCCGGCTCGGAGCGGACGAAGCGCGCTGGGCGTTGCTGCGGCCCGCCGCGCAGGACCCGGTGCGGGCGCCCGAGCGGCCCGTGCAGCGGGAGAGCAACCCGCGGTTCCGGGTGCAGTACGCGTATGCGCGGGCGCGGGCGCTCGGGCGGTACGCGCAGGAGCTGGGATTCCGGAGCGAGCCGGGGGACATCGGTGCTCCGGTGGGGGCCCGGGGCGCGGGGCTGTCGGCCGGGGGCGCGTCCGCCGCGCAGACCCTGCAGACCTTCCACACCCTCCTCGCCACCTACCCCTCCGTCATCGAGACCGCCGCGCGGCTGCGGGCGCCGGACCGGGTGGTGCGGCATCTGGAGGCGACGGCGGACGCGTTCTTCCGGTGGCACGACGACTATCCGCCGCTGCCCGTCGGGGAGCAGAAACCCTTGGCCGTGCACCGCGCCCGGCTGGCCCTTGCCGAGGCCGGCCGGACGGTGCTCGCCAACGGCCTGCGTCTGCTCGGCATCTCCGCTCCCGAACACCTCTGAACGATTTTGAGGGGATCTCCACCGTCATGAGCCGTTCCGCGCACCCCGCAGGGCCCCGCCACGCCGATGTACTGCCCGAGGGCCACTACGCCGGCCCGCCCGCCGATCTCAACAGCCTCGACCCGCAGGTCTGGTCCCGTACGGTCCGGCGCAACGCCGACGGTGTGGTCACCGTCGGCGGGCTGGACGTCGCCGCGCTCGCCGCGGAGTTCGGCACGCCGGCGTACTTCCTGGACGAGGACGACTTCCGGGCGCGCTGCCGGGCGTGGAAGGACGCCTTCGGGCCGGACGCCGACGTCTTCTACGCCGGGAAGGCCTTTCTGTCCCGGGCCATCGTCCGGTGGCTGCACGAGGAGGGGCTGAACCTCGACGTCTGCTCCGCCGGCGAGCTGGCCACGGCGCTGGCGGCGGGCATGCCGGCCGAGCGGATCGCCCTGCACGGGAACAACAAGAGCACCGAGGAGATCACCCGGGCCGTCGAGGCGGGGGTCGGCCGGATCGTGCTCGACTCCTTCCAGGAGATGGTGCGGGTCGCCCATGTCGCGGAGCGGCTGGGCAAGCGGCAGCGGGTGCAGATCCGGGTCACGGTCGGTGTCGAGGCGCACACCCACGAGTTCATCGCGACCGCGCACGAGGACCAGAAGTTCGGCATCGCGCTGGCCGGCGGGCAGGCCGCGGAGGCCGTGCGCCGGGCGCTCAAGCTGGACGGCCTGGAGCTCATCGGGATTCACAGCCACATCGGGTCGCAGATCTTCGACATGGCGGGCTTCGAGGTGTCGGCCCGCCGGGTGGTGCAGCTGCTGACCGAGGTGCGGGACGAGCACGGCGTCGAGCTGCCCGAGATCGACCTGGGCGGCGGCCTCGGCATCGCGTACACCTCGGACGACGACCCGCGCGAGCCGCACGAGATCGCGACGGCGCTGGGCGACATCGTGCGCCGGGAGTGCGAGTCGGCCGGGCTGCGGATGCCGCGGCTGTCGGTCGAGCCGGGGCGCGCGATCGTGGGCCCGACCGCCTTCACGCTGTACGAGGTCGGCACGGTCAAGGAGCTGGAGGGGCTGCGGACGTACGTCTCCGTGGACGGCGGGATGTCGGACAACATCCGCACCGCGCTCTACGACGCCGAGTACAGCGTGGCGCTGGTCTCGCGTACGTCCGACGCCGCGCCGATGCTCTCCCGGGTGGTCGGCAAGCACTGCGAGAGCGGCGACATCGTCGTACGCGACGCCTTCCTGCCGGCCGATGTGGCGCCGGGGGACCTGCTCGCGGTGCCGGCGACCGGTGCGTACTGCCGCTCCATGGCCAGCAACTACAACCACGCGCTGCGGCCCCCGGTCGTCGCGGTGCGCGAGGGTGCGGCCAGGGTGATCGTCCGGCGGGAGACAGAGGAAGATCTCCTGCGGTTGGATGTCGGGTAGGGCCGGATCGCCGGACACCCGTCCCGAATGAAATAAATGTCTCGGCATCTGGACGACGGGCGGAAACTGCCGTCCGGTGCGTGAGACTTGTGCATGAGCAAGCTGGAAATCGCTGATCGATGAGAAGCAGAGGTCGAATGATGCGTACGCGTCCGCTGAAAGTGGCGCTCCTGGGCTGTGGTGTTGTCGGCTCAGAGGTGACGCGCATCATGACGACGCACGCCGACGACCTCGCCGCCCGCATCGGCGCGCCCGTGGAGCTTGCCGGGATCGCCGTCCGCCGCCCCGACAAGGTGCGTGAGGGCGTCCCGGCCGAGCTGGTCACCACCGACGCGACCGCGCTCGTCAAACGCGGTGACATCGACGTCGTGATCGAGGTCATCGGCGGTATCGAGCCGGCCCGCACCCTGATCACCACCGCCTTCGAGCACGGCGCGAGCGTGGTCTCCGCCAACAAGGCGCTGGTCGCGGCGGACGGCGCGGCGCTGCACGCGGCGGCCGAGGCCAAGGGCGCCGACCTGTACTACGAGGCCGCCGTCGCGGGCGCGATCCCGCTGGTGCGGCCGCTGCGCGAGTCGCTGGCCGGCGACAAGGTCAACCGGGTGCTCGGCATCGTCAACGGCACGACCAATTTCATCCTCGACAAGATGGATTCGACCGGCGCGGGCTACAGCGAGGCGCTGGACGAGGCGACCGCGCTGGGCTATGCCGAGGCCGACCCGACCGCCGACGTCGAGGGCTTCGACGCCGCCGCCAAGGCCGCGATCCTGGCCGGTATCGCCTTCCACACCCGCGTGACCATCGACGATGTGCACCGCGAGGGCCTCACGGAGGTCACCGCGTCCGACATCGCCTCCGCCAAGCGGATGGGCTGCACGGTCAAGCTGCTGGCCATCTGCGAGCGGGCCGAGGACGGCGCGTCGGTGACCGCGCGGGTGCACCCCGCGATGATCCCGCTGACGCATCCGCTCGCCTCCGTCCGCGAGGCCTACAACGCGGTCTTCGTCGAGGCCGAGGCGGCCGGTCAGCTGATGTTCTACGGGCCGGGCGCGGGCGGCTCGCCGACCGCCTCCGCGGTCCTCGGCGACCTCGTGGCGGTCTGCCGCAACAAGCTCGCCGGGGCCACCGGACCGGGCGAGTCCGCCTACACCCGGCTGCCCGTCAGCCCGATGGGCGCGGTCGTCACGCGCTACCACATCAGCCTTGATGTGGCCGACAAGCCCGGCGTGCTCGCGCAGGTCGCGAACATCTTCGCCGATCACGGCGTATCGATCGATACGGTCCGTCAGTCGGGCAAGGACGGCGAGGCATCCCTCGTCATCGTCACCCACCGAGCGGCGGACGCGGCCCTGTCGTCGACCGTCGGGGCACTGCGCGAGCTGGACACCGTGCGCGGTGTCGCCAGCATCATGCGGGTCGAAGGGGAGTAAAGGAACCCATGTCTGCCAATTCCACCGCGAGCCGTCAGTGGCGCGGAATCATCGAGGAATACCGCGACCGGCTGCCGGTCAGCGACACGACCGAGGTCGTCACCCTCCGGGAGGGCGGTACCCCCCTCGTACCGGCCCAGCTGCTCTCCGAGCGCACCGGCTGCGAGGTGCACCTCAAGGTCGAGGGTGCCAACCCCACCGGTTCGTTCAAGGACCGCGGCATGACGATGGCCATCACGCGCGCCAAGGAGGAGGGTGCCAAGGCGGTCATCTGCGCCTCCACCGGCAACACCTCCGCCTCGGCCGCGGCCTACGCGGTCCGGGCCGGCATGGTCTGCGCCGTGCTCGTCCCGCAGGGCAAGATCGCGCTCGGCAAGATGGGCCAGGCGCTGGTGCACGGCGCGAAGATCCTCCAGGTCGAGGGAAATTTCGACGACTGTCTGACGCTGGCCCGGAGCCTGTCCGACAACTACCCCGTCGCACTTGTGAACTCCGTCAACCCGGTGCGTATCGAGGGCCAGAAGACCGCGGCCTTCGAAATCGTCGACATGCTCGACGACGCCCCCGACATCCATGTGCTGCCGGTCGGCAACGCCGGCAACATCACGGCGTACTGGAAGGGCTACCAGGAGTACGCGGCCGACGGCATCGCCTCGCGCACCCCGCGGATGTGGGGCTTCCAGGCCTCCGGCAGCGCGCCGATCGTGCGCGGCGAGGTCGTCAAGGACCCGACCACCATCGCCACCGCGATCCGCATCGGCAACCCGGCCTCGTGGTCGTTCGCCCAGCAGGCACGGGACGAGTCCGGCGGCTTCATCGACGACGTGACCGACCGTCAAATCCTGGCCGCCTACCGCCTGTTGGCGGCCCGGGAGGGCGTCTTCGTGGAGCCCGCCTCGGCCGCTTCGGTGGCCGGTCTGCTCAAGGCCGCCGAGGAGGGCAAGGTCGACCCGGGGCAGCGCATCGTCTGCACGGTGACCGGCAACGGCCTCAAGGACCCGGACTGGGCGGTGGCCGGAGCGCCGCAGCCGGTCACGGTCCCGATCGACGCGGACGCCGCGGCCGAGCGCCTGGGCCTCGTCTAGCACCCCGCGGCCGTATGGACGGAACCGTCCGTACGGCTCCCGGTGACGGGGCGGCACGCGCCCCGTCACCCGCACACAGCAAAGTGTGCAAAGGCTGCAAAGTCATGGCAGGCAGCGTCGGGGCACGCGAAGGCGCGCGACACGCATCGTGCGCCTCCTGTGCGCCCTATGTCGCGACAGAACCTTCCTTCGATAGGCTGGCAGCCAACTCCCCTCCCCACGGCATAACGCAGTGGTGTTCAGGGCAGGTCAGAACAGACCCCAGGAAGCCGGCCGGGCACTTCGGTGCCGCGGCGCTCCGGGGCAGTACCGCAGTATCAATCAAGGAGAGTCATCGAGCGATGGCCGGTCCCGCGTTCCGCGCCGCCGCCGTCCGGGTGCGCACCCCCGCTACCAGCGCCAATCTCGGTCCCGGCTTCGATGCCCTGGGTCTTTCCCTGGGCCTGTACGACGATGTCGTGGTGCGCGTCGCCGACTCCGGACTGCACATCGACATCGCAGGTGAGGGCGCCGAAACCCTCCCGCGCGACGAGAGCCACCTGCTCGTACGGTCGATGCGCGCCGCCTTCGAGCTGCTCGGCGGGCAGCCGCGCGGCCTGGAAATCGTCTGCGCCAACCGCATCCCGCACGGCCGCGGCCTGGGTTCCTCCTCGGCGGCCATCTCCGCCGGCATCGTCGCGGCCCGCGCCGTGACGATAGGCGGTGAGCAAAAGCTCGACGACAGCGCGCTGCTGGAGCTGGCCACCGAGATCGAGGGCCACCCCGACAACGTCGCCGCCTGTCTGCTGGGCGGATTCACGCTCGCCTGGATGGACACCGGAACCGCGCGGGCGATCCGGATGAACCCCGCCGGTTCCATCGTTCCGGTGGTCTTCGTGCCCGGAAAGCCGGTGCTGACCGAGACCGCCCGTGGACTGCTGCCGCGCACCGTCCCGCATGTGGACGCCGCGGCCAACGCCGGCCGCGCCGCACTGCTCGTCGAGGCCCTGACCAGGCGCCCCGAGCTGCTGCTCGCCGCGACCGAGGACCGACTCCACCAGGAATACCGCGCTCCCGCGATGCCGGAGAGCGTGGCCCTGGTGAACCGACTGCGCGCGGACGGCGTCCCCGCAGTCGTGTCCGGTGCGGGCCCCACGGTGCTCGCACTGGTCGAGGAAGCGGCGGCCGACAAGGTCGCGGCACTGGCGGGAGAGGGGTGGGCGGCCAACCGGCTGACCCTCGACGCGGCGGGCACCTGCGTGCTGCCGCTCGCCGGGTGATCACGCGGGTGATCGACGATTGCCGGTCTTGGAGAGGGGGAATGTTTGTTGGACCCGGTAGTGTTAACCTCAAGTCAGTACTCGTCGCCTGAGTGGCGCGGTGCTTCGTGTCCCCCATAGGGACCACTTTCTTCCGGGAGCCTCCCAAACTGCTCGGAGCAATGGCCTGAGCAGGAGTGAGCACGCTCCGGAATCGGCGTGACGACATGAGTCACTCTGCATCTCTTCACGCCGGCGCCATGAACTGATCTCTCCGCCACTTCCGGCGGGACCACCGCCCCGGCACCGGTCCACAAGACCAAGGACCCAGCCGGACAGCACAACCGGTCGCCGAGCCAGACAGGCCGACGCCCGCTCCAGGGAAGGACCCTTCGTGAGCGACACCACCGATCTGATGGGCGCGCGCACCGACGGCAGTGCCACCGCGCCCGCCACGGACGCTCCCGCCGCGCCCGCTACCACGCGGCGCCGCCGTTCCGGCACCGGCCTTGACGGCATGGTCCTGGCAGAGCTGCAGCAGGTCGCCTCCGGCCTCGGTATCAAGGGCACCGCGCGGATGCGCAAGAGCCAGCTGATCGAGGTCATCAAGGAGAAGCAGGCCGGGGGCTCCTCGGCCAAGGCCGACGCGCCCGCCGACACCGAGACCAAGCCCAAGCGCCGCGCGACCTCCAAGGCCCGTACCGGCGACGACGGTGCGGACACGGCAGGCGGCAAGGCCGCCAAGTCCGACAAGGGCGGCAAGGCCGCGGACCAGGCCGGAGCCCAGCAGCAGATCGACATCCCCGGCCAGCCGGTCAGCGACGAGCAGCCGGCCGGTGAGCGCCGCCGGCGCCGGGCGACCGCCGCAGCGGGCAGCCCCGAGGCCGCCTCGGGCGACCTCAAGACCGACACCAAGGTCGAGGCGAAGACCGAGGTCAAGGCGGACGCCAAGACCGACACCGCGACCGCTCCGCAGGAGACCGGCGAGGGCCGGTCCGGCAAGGGCGACCGCCAGGACCGCGGGGACCGCCAGGACCGTGGCCAGAAGGGTGACCGCGGCGACCGTGGTGACCGCGGCCAGCGTCAGCGCGACCGCGGTGACCGCCGCAAGGGCGACGCCGGTGACGGCGGCGGCCAGGGTGGTCAGGGCGGCCAGGGCGGCCAGCGTCAGCGCGACCGCCGCAACGATGACGACGACGACTTCGAGGGCGGACGCCGGGGCCGTCGCGGCCGTTACCGCGACCGCCGGGGCCGTCGCGGCGGCCGCGAGGACTTCGGCAACGAGCCGCAGGTGTCCGAGGACGACGTCCTGATCCCGGTCGCGGGCATCCTCGACATCCTCGACAACTACGCGTTCATCCGGACCTCCGGCTACCTGCCGGGCCCGAACGACGTCTACGTCTCGCTCGCCCAGGTCCGCAAGAACGGGCTGCGCAAGGGTGACCACGTCACCGGCGCGGTCCGCCAGCCCAAGGACGGCGAGCGCCGCGAGAAGTTCAACGCGCTGGTCCGTCTCGACACCGTCAACAGCGTGGCGCCCGAACAGGGCCGCGGGCGCGCGGAGTTCGGGAAGCTGACGCCCCTTTACCCGCAGGAGCGACTGCGCCTGGAGGGTGAGTCGGGCGGTCTGACGACCCGGATCATCGACCTGGTCACGCCGATCGGCAAGGGCCAGCGTGGTCTGATCGTGGCCCCGCCGAAGACCGGCAAGACCATGATCATGCAGGCGATCGCCAACTCGATCACCCGCAACAACCCCGAGTGCCACCTGATGGTCGTCCTCGTCGACGAGCGTCCCGAAGAGGTCACCGACATGCAGCGGTCGGTCAAGGGCGAGGTCATCTCCTCGACCTTCGACCGCCCGGCCGAGGACCACACCACCGTCGCCGAGCTGGCCATCGAGCGCGCCAAGCGCCTCGTCGAGTTGGGTCACGACGTGGTCGTCCTGCTGGACTCCATCACCCGTCTGGGACGTGCGTACAACCTCGCCGCCCCCGCCTCCGGCCGCATCCTGTCCGGTGGTGTCGACTCGACCGCGCTCTACCCGCCGAAGCGCTTCTTCGGTGCCGCGCGCAACATCGAGGACGGCGGTTCGCTGACCATCCTGGCCACCGCGCTGGTCGAGACCGGCTCGCGGATGGACGAGGTGATCTTCGAGGAGTTCAAGGGCACCGGCAACCTGGAGCTCAAGCTCGACCGCAAGCTCTCGGACAAGCGCATCTTCCCGGCGGTGGACGTGGACGCGTCCAGCACCCGTAAGGAAGAGATCCTCATGGGCAGCGACGAGCTGGCCGTGGTGTGGAAGCTCCGCCGGGTGCTGCACGCCCTGGACCAGCAGCAGGCCATCGAGCTGCTGCTGGACAAGATGAAGCAGACGAAGTCCAACGCGGAGTTCCTGCTGCAGATCCAGAAGACGACGCCGACCGCGGGCAACGGCAACGACTGACGCCCGCCCGGCGCGTACACCGAGCCCCCCTCGCCCTCACGGGTGAGGGGGGCTTCGTGCTGCCCGCCCGTACGGCACG
Source organism: Streptomyces sp. NPDC048612 (assembly GCF_043199295.1). NCBI lineage: Bacteria > Bacillati > Actinomycetota > Actinomycetes > Kitasatosporales > Streptomycetaceae > Streptomyces > Streptomyces sp. NPDC048612. The sequence continues at coordinate 43,211 of NZ_JBICVV010000013.1, read as the reverse complement.
GCCGCGGGCGGTGATCTGTGACCTGGGCCGCGTCCCGGCGGCCGCGCCGCGGGCGCGCCTGAGACCTTCCGCACAGCTCACACGGTTCCAGCCATGGCGGAAAAGGGGACGAAAGGCCAGGTGAGGGAGGCGAAGGTCCCGGGTCGGTCCGCCCGGCCGCCGCGGATTTCTAAGAAAGCGCTCATGACTCGCTGTGCAACCCTTCCCGTCGACCTCCCGTCTGACATGGAGCAAAAGGCCGTGGCAGCACACCGCACGGCGGCGGCGAGGGGCAGCCGAGGGAACGAGGACTGAGGAGCAGATGGCGGACAGCAACGGGGCCGCGAAGACGGCCGAAAGCCGCGCCCGCGCCATACGTGCCACGGGACGCCGGCGCAAGGGGCCGACCCGGCGCCGGCGGGTACTGACCATCACCCTGTGCGCACTGGTCAGCACGGTGCTGCTGGGGGGCGCCGCACTCGGCTACGTCTACTTCAAGCTCAACGGCAATCTGAAGGGCGTCGACATCAACGCCGCCCTCGGACACGACCGGCCGAAGAACGTCGACGACGGCTCGATGGACCTCCTCGTGATGGGGTCCGACTCCCGCGCCGGCAAGAACGGCGAGTACGGCAGGGACGAGGGCGGCGCCCGCTCCGACACGGCGATGATCGTGCACGTCTACAAGGGCCGTAAGAAGGCCAGCGTGGTCAGCGTCCCCCGGGACACCATGATCAAGCGGCCCGACTGCACCAAGGACGGCAAGGACGTCCCCGGCGCGCGCCGGGCGATGTTCAACACCGCGTTCGAGGTCGGCGGCCCGGCCTGCGCCGTGAAGACCGTCGAATCGATCAGCGGCGTCCGGATGGACCACTTCCTGGAGGTCGACTTCAGCGGCTTCAAGAAGCTGATCGACGCCCTCGGCGGGGTGGAGATCACCACCAGCAAGCCGATCGACGACAACGACAGCCACCTGCATCTGCAGCCCGGCACCCACACGCTCGACGGCGAGCACGCGCTCGGCCTCGTCCGGACCCGGCACGGCGTCCCCGGCGGCGACGGCAGCGACCTCGGCCGCATCCAGCTGCAGCAGACGTTCATCAAGGCCCTGATGAAGCAGGTCAAGAACGTCGGGGTGCTCACCAACCCCACCAAGCTCTACGACATCGCCGACACGGGCACCAAGGCCATCACCACCGACACCGACCTCAACTCGGTCGGCGAACTGACCGGGCTGGCCAAGAGCCTGGGCAACATCGGTGCCGAGAACATCGACATGGTGACGCTGCCGGTGACCTACGACCCCCAGAACCCCGACCGGGTGCTGCCGCTGACCAAGCAGAGCCGCCAGGTCTGGGACGCGCTCCGGCAGGACAAGGACATCCCCAAGTCCGCGATCAAGGGCTCGGCCGGTGACAAGGGCGGCACCGACAACTACGTGAAGTAGCCGGCGCGCTGCGCTTCCGGGGCCCGGCGGGCCCCGGAACGGCCCGGGGAATACTTGCGGACCTACCCCGGTTTTGGGAGATACGGCTAGTCCTGGCAGACTGGACCGTCGGCCCCGGTTCACGTGACGCAACCCGCGACACGACCCGGTGCACTCCCGAACCTAGGAGAATCCCTTGAAGCGCGACATCCACCCGGAGTACGTCGAGACCCAGGTCAGCTGCACCTGTGGCGCGTCCTTCACCACCCGTAGCACGGTCGCCAGCGGCTCGGTCCGCGCCGACATCTGCTCCGAGTGCCACCCGTTCTACACGGGCAAGCAGAAGATCATGGACACGGGCGGCCGCGTGGCCCGCTTCGAGGCCCGCTTCGGCAAGGGCGCTGCAGCCGCCAAGAAGTAGCGACCCGCAAGGCGCCGGTCTCCGGTCGCCCCTGCTCAGGGGTGACCGGACCGGCGTTTTGTCGTCCTGGCCCTTGGCTCCCGTACGGGCGTCCCGGGGCCCCGCGGCGCAGTACCGGCGCCCCGGTCCCCCGGTCACCACAGCAGCCAGCAGAGGAACTCCACGATGTTCGAGGCGGTCGAAGAACTCATCGGCGAACACGCCGATCTCGAGAAGCGGCTGGCCGACCCCGCGGTCCACGCTGACCAGCGCGAGGCCATGCGGCTCAACAAGCGCTATGCCGAGCTGAGCCCGATCATCGCGACGTACCGCGACTGGAAGCGGACCGGCGAGGACATCGAGACCGCGCGCGAACTCGCCGCCGACGACCCGGACTTCGCCGACGAGGTCAAGGAGCTCGACGCCCGGCGCGGGGAGCTGACCGAGAAGCTGCGGCTGCTGCTGGTCCCGCGCGACCCCAGCGACGACAAGGACGTCATCCTTGAGGTCAAGGCCGGTGAGGGCGGCGAGGAGTCCGCACTGTTCGCCGGCGACCTGCTGCGGATGTATCTGCGCTACGCCGAGCGGGCCGGCTGGAAGACCGAGATCCTGGAGGCCAACGAGTCCGACCTCGGCGGCTACAAGGACGTCCAGGTCGCCGTGAAGACCAAGGGCGGGGGCGGTGCCACCGAGCCCGGACAGGGCGTCTGGGCGCGGCTGAAGTACGAGGGCGGGGTGCACCGCGTCCAGCGGGTGCCCGCCACCGAGTCGCAGGGCCGCATCCACACCTCGGCGGCCGGTGTGCTGGTCACGCCCGAGGCCGAGGAGGTCGAGGTCGAGATCGGCCCCAACGACCTGCGGATCGACGTCTACCGCTCGTCCGGCCCCGGCGGCCAGTCGGTCAACACCACCGACTCCGCGGTGCGCATCACCCACCTGCCCAGCGGCATCGTCGTCTCCTGCCAGAACGAGAAGAGCCAGCTCCAGAACAAGGAGCAGGCGCTGCGCATCCTGCGCTCCCGGCTGCTGGCCGCCGCCCAGGAGGAGGCCGAGCGGGAGGCGTCGGACGCCCGCCGCAGCCAGGTCCGCACGGTTGACCGCTCCGAGCGCATCCGTACGTACAACTTCCCGGAAAACCGCATCTCCGACCACCGGGTCGGCTTCAAGGCGTACAACTTGGACCAGGTGCTCGACGGCGAACTCGACCCGGTCATCCAGGCCTGTGTCGACGCCGACTCGGCCGCCAAGCTCGCCGCCGCCCAGTAAGCCCGTACGCCCCGGTTCCCGCCGGCCCCGGCCGCTCGACGGCGAACCCGCACCATGAAGACGCAGCGCACTAGGAGGAAGGCCCCGTGAACCTTCTGCTCGCCGAGGTGGCCCAGGCCACCCAGCGGCTGGCCGACGCCGGTGTGCCCTCGCCGCGCTTCGACGCCGAGGAGCTGGCCGCGTTCGTGCACGGCGTCAAACGGGGTGCGCTGCACCACGTCAAGGACGCGGACTTCGACGCCCGCTACTGGGAGGCCGTCGCCCGCCGCGAGGCCCGTGAGCCGCTCCAGCACATCACCGGCCGGGCGTTCTTCCGCTACCTCGAACTCGCCGTCGGGCCCGGGGTGTTCGTGCCCCGCCCGGAGACCGAGTCGGTGGTCGGCTGGGCGATAGACGCGGTACGGGCCATGGACGTCGTCGAACCGCTGATCGTCGACCTGTGCACCGGCTCGGGGGCGATCGCCCTCGCCCTGGCCCAGGAGGTGCCCCGCTCGCGGGTGCACGCCGTGGAGCTGTCCGAACAGGCGCTGGACTACGCCCGCAAGAACGTCGAGGGGTCCCGCGTCGTTCTCCATCACGGCGACGCGCTGACCGCGCTTCCCGAACTGGACGGGCAGGTCGACCTGGTCGTCTCCAACCCGCCGTACATCCCGCTGACCGAGTGGGAGTACGTCGCCCCCGAGGCCCGCGACCACGACCCCGAGCTCGCGCTGTTCTCGGGCCAGGACGGCCTGGACACCATCCGGGGCATCGAGCGGACCGCGCACCGCCTGCTGCGGCCCGGCGGTGTCGTCGTCATCGAGCATGCCGACACCCAGGGCGGGCAGGTGCCGTGGATCTTCACCGAGGAGCGGGGCTGGGCCGACGCGGCCGATCACCCGGACCTCAACAACAGGCCCCGTTTCGCCACCGCCCGCCGGGCGACGCCATGACGCGTCCCGCCCCGGCGCCGGCGGCCGACGCAACCGAAGTATTCGTTTCGCACGAGGAGGTCCCGTAATGGCACGGCGATACGACTGCAGCGACGCGACCGACCGCACCACCGGTCTGCGCGAGGCCGCTTCGGCCGTCCGCCGCGGTGAGCTGGTCGTGCTGCCGACCGACACCGTCTACGGCATCGGCGCGGACGCCTTCAGCGCCGAGGCCGTCGGCGACCTGCTGGAGGCCAAGGGCCGCGGCCGCGGCATGCCCTCCCCGGTCCTCGTCGGGTCCCCGAACACCCTGCACGGCCTGGTCACCGACTTCTCCGAGCAGGCCTGGGAGCTGGTCGACGCCTTCTGGCCCGGCGCGCTCACCCTCGTCGCCAAGCACCAGCCGTCGCTGACCTGGGACCTGGGCGAGACCCGGGGCACGGTCGCGGTGCGGATGCCGCTGCACCCGGTCGCGATCGAGCTGCTCACCGACTTCGGCCCGATGGCGGTCTCCAGCGCCAACCTCACCGGCCACCCGTCCCCGCAGGACTGCGACGCCGCACAGGAGATGCTGGGCGACTCGGTCTCCGTCTACCTGGACGGCGGGCCCACGCCCGCCGCCGTACCGTCCTCGATCGTCGATGTCACCGGCCGCACTCCGGTGCTGCTGCGCGAGGGCGCGATCAGCGCGGAGGAACTGCGCAAGGTGGTACCCGAGCTCGAGGTGGCCAATTGATGGCGCCCCTGGGGCGTGGCATAGCGGGACCAGGCGACGACAACCCGGTACCTCCGCCGTCCCCTTTTCGGATTCTCCACGTCAGCACCGGCAACGTGTGCCGCTCGCCGATCACCGAGCGGCTGCACCGCCATGCCCTGGAACTGCGGCTCGGCGCGGCACGCAGCGGCGGGCTGCTCGTGGAGAGCGCCGGGACATGGGGCCACGAGGGCGCCCCGATGGAGACGCACGCCGCCACCGTGCTCTCCGACTACGGCGCCGACCCGGCCGGTTTCCTCGGCCGTGAGCTGCTCGACGAGCACGTCATCCGCGCCGACCTGGTACTCACCGCCACCCGCGACCACCGGGCCCAGGTCATCTCGATGGGCCACTCGGCGGGGCTGCGCACGTTCACGCTCAAGGAGTTCAACCGGCTGGTGCGGGCCATAGACCCGGCCACGCTGCCCGAGCCCGATCCCGGTCTGCCGGACGGCGGGCTGGTCGAGCGCGCCCGTGCGCTGGTCGGCGCCGCCGCCGCGCTGCGCGGCTGGCTGCTGGCGCCCAACCCGGAGTCCGACGAGGTCTACGACCCCTACGGCGCCCCCATCACCTTCTTCCGCTCCATCGGCGACGAGATCAACCAGGCGCTCGACCCGGTCGTCACCGCCCTCACCGGGGTCCCGGCACGGGCCTAGGGGGTGTCTTCCGATCAGGCCGGGCTTGCGGGGTCTGGCACGCGCGCTCGCCGCGTTGTCGTCACTCTTCCCCAAGCTCTCGGCTTCGCTCGAGCAGGGGAGGCCCCAACCGCTCCGCGTCGACTCCCTCCTCCGCCTTGCGATCGCACGCACCAGACCCCGCTCCCTGATCCGGCCTGATCGGAAAGACACCCCCTAGCCTCCGCGTGCCGCCGTCCGGGCCCCGGGGACGGCATCCGGGGCCCCCGAGCGGCCCGCACACCGCGCCCGATCGTCCTGCCGCGCCTACATTGGGACTACGTCCCCGTACGAGGCCCGGAGCAAGCGATGCCTGCCACCACCGCGTCACCCCGTAGCGAGACCCCGGACACCCGTTCCCAGGCCACCGCGTCGGCCTCCGGTGCCGGGCGGGCCGGAACCGTCGAGGACCGGGCGCGGGCCGCCGCCCGTGAGGCCGGCACCCGGCCGGCCGGCTCCCCGGACTTCACCGCGCTGCTGCGCCAGGACCCGGAGATCGCCGGCGTACTGCTCGGGGAGAGCGCCCGGCAGAGCGACGGACTGCAGCTGATCGCCGCGGAGAACTTCACCTCACCGGCCGTCCTCGCCGCCCTCGGCTCCCCGCTGGGCAACAAATACGCCGAGGGATATCCGGGCGCCCGGCACCACGGCGGCTGCGAGATCGTCGACCTCGCCGAGCGGATCGCGGTGGAGCGCGCCAAGGCCCTCTTCGGCGCCGAACACGCCAACGTCCAGGCACACTCCGGGTCTTCGGCCGTTCTGGCCGCCTACGCCGCCCTGCTGCGCCCCGGAGACACCGTCCTGGCCATGTCCCTCCCGCACGGCGGACACCTCACCCACGGCTCGCCCGCCAACTTCTCCGGCCGCTGGTTCGACTTCGCCGGCTACGGCGTCGACGAGGAGACCGGGCTCCTCGACTACGACGCGATCCGCGAGCTGGCCCGCGCCCGCCGGCCCAAGGCCATCGTCTGCGGCTCGATCTCCTACCCCCGCCACCTCGACTACGCCGCCTTCCGTGACATCGCCGACGAGACCGGCGCCTACCTGATCGCGGATGTCGCCCACCCCCTGGGGCTGATCGCCGGGGGAGCGGCGCCCAGCCCCGTCCCGTACGCCGATGTGGTGTGCGGAACCACACACAAGGTGCTGCGCGGGCCGCGCGGCGGGCTGATCCTGTGCGGCGCGAAGCTGGCCGAGCGGATCGACCGCGCGGTGTTCCCCTTCACCCAGGGGGGCGCACAGATGAACGCCGTCGCCGCCAAGGCCGTGGCCTTCGGGGAGGCCGCCACACCCGCCTTCGGCGCATATGCCCATCAGGTCACGGCCAACGCCCGCGCGCTCGCCGCGGCGCTCGCCGGACACGGTCTGACGATCACCACCGGCGGTACCGACACCCATCTGATCACCGCCGACACCGCCCCGCTCGGCCTGGACGCCCGCACCGCACGGGGCCGGCTGGCCGCCGCCGGCATCGTGCTGGACACCTGCGCGCTGCCGTGCGCCGAGACCCCCGACGTCCTCGCGGCCCGCCGCACCGGCATCCGGCTGGGCACCGCGGCGGTGACGACCCAGGGGATGGGCGAGGACGAGATGACGGCGGTCGCCGGGCTGATCGTGGACGCGCTGGCGGAGCACGGCGCGGTCCGCTCCCGCACCGCCGCTTTGGTCCACGGCTTTCCGCCTTATCCCGATCGCGGATGACGGCGGGAACCATTCGCCGGCGCCAGGCGTCTCTCCCTGTATTCACGGCCAGGGGGCTGACCCGCATAGGGTGTGGGGCTGTGATGGCCAGCTATACCAATGGGGCAGCCCGTGCGTGAATACCTGCTGACGCTGTGCGTCACGGCCGCGGTGACCTACCTGCTGACCGGCCCGGTGCGGAAGTTCGCGATCGCGGCCGGGGCGATGCCGGAGATCCGCGCGCGTGACGTACACCGCGAGCCGACGCCACGACTCGGCGGCATCGCGATGTTCGGCGGACTGTGCGCCGGCCTGCTGGTCGCCTCGCACCTGACCAACCTCAAGAGCGTCTTCGAGAGCTCCAACGAGCCACGGGCGCTGCTCTCCGGCGCCGCGCTGATCTGGATTCTCGGCGTCCTGGACGACAAGTGGGGCGTGGACGCGCTGGTCAAGCTCGGCGGCCAGATGATCGCCGCGGGCGTGATGGTCCTTCAGGGCCTGACGATCCTCTGGATTCCGATCCCCGGCGTCGGCACGGTCTCCCTCACCCCGATGCAGGGCACCCTGCTGACCGTCGCACTCGTCGTGATCACCATCAACGCCGTCAACTTCGTGGACGGCCTGGACGGCCTCGCCTCCGGCATGGTGTGCATCGCGGCCGCGGCGTTCTTCATGTACGCGTACCGGATGTGGTTCGGCTACGGCATCGAGGCGGCCGCGCCCGCAACGCTGTTCTCGGTCGTTCTGATGGGCATGTGCCTCGGCTTCCTGCCGCACAACATGCACCCGGCGCGGATCTTCATGGGCGACTCGGGTTCGATGCTGATCGGCCTGGTCATGGCCGCGGGCGCGGTCTCGGTGACCGGCCAGGTCGACCCGGACCTGCTCAATGTGAAGGCGGGCGGTCTGCGTGAGGCGACCCACGCGATGGTGCCGGTCTACATCCCGCTGCTGCTGCCGCTGACGGTCATCGCGGTGCCGGTCGCCGACCTGATCCTGGCGATCGTGCGGCGTACGTGGAAGGGCCAGTCGCCGTTCGCCGCCGACCGCGGCCATCTGCACCACCGGCTGCTGGAGATCGGGCACTCGCACAGCCGGGCCGTGCTGATCATGTACTTCTGGTCGGCGCTGATCGCCTTCGGCGCGGTCGCCTACTCCGCGAACAACGCCAGCATGTGGATCGTGCTCGGCATCGTCCTGCTGAGCGCGGTGGGCCTGGTGCTGCTCCTGCTGCCGCGCTTCACGCCGCGGGCGCCCCTCTGGGCGGAGTGGATGGTGCCGCCGCGCTACCGCCGCGTCGCTCCCGCAGCGGCGACGGCCACGACGGGAGACGCCTCGGTCGCGGGGACGGACGACGAGCGGGACGGGGAGCCCGAGGAGGAGCGCGAGCCGGTCCCCGCAGGCCTCCACGGCGCCACCGCGATCGGGGACCGCTCACGCTTCGTGGGACGCCGGAAGGCGGACAGTCACCGCTGATCCACAGGTTCGATCGCCCGAACGTGCACCAGGAATCGGGATGGTTGACCCCATACCAGACATAAGGCGGCCCGTCAGTGCACCAACGCGCACGTTCACGCTCAGGTGTGACAGGGTCCACACGAACCAGGTAAAGACCTCATCAAATAGTTTGTGATACCGTTCACGAAACCCGGCGTACAGAGCCGAAGGGCCGTAGTGCGACTGTCCTTGGGCCGCAGGTTCCACCTCAGGCCGGGTCTACGCTCGTCCATGACGACACACCCCACATCTTTTGCCGGAGCGCCGCCATGCAGTCGAATGACGCCCGACTACTCCTTCACGCCGTTGTGCCCACCCTTGCCATCGGCGCTGTCGCCGTTGCCGTGAGCGGTGTCGTCGCGGGTGTGGCGGGAGCGCTCGGCGCCGTCATCGGCACCGCGCTGGTGGTGCTCGTCATGGGGGCCGGCCTCGTGGTGCTGCAGAAGACCGCGAAGAACCACCCGCAGCTGTTCCAGATGATGGGCCTGCTGCTGTACACGGTGCAGATCCTCTTCGTGGCGGTCTTCCTGATCGCGTTCAAGAACACCACGCTCTTCGACACCAAGGCATTTGCGTTCACCCTGCTCGGCGCCACCCTCGTGTGGATCGCGGCACAGACCCGCGGTCACATGAAGGCGAAGATTCTGTACGTGGAACCCGACTCCGCCGAATCGAAGAAGGCGGAGACGGCGGGGTCGCCGACGTGACACGTAGGGCCGAGATAAATGCCCTCTTGCGGGCCTGCTATCGTCCGGTGCCAACTGCGGCACAGTTGGCGCAGGCGGCTGAGCTCCCGAGTTCCACTCGATGGAACGGGCGGTTCTCGCGGCCGATGCCTGTGATGTGGCAGGGCCCAGCGCCCGCCCGCCGCCCCCAAATCCGTAAGACCAGTCCAGTGCCGCTCCGTGGCTCAACGCCGCGCCGACACAACGAGGTTGCCGTACCCATGCGCCACGCTGAAGGAGCTCGCGGTGAGTGCTGAAACGATGCTCGCCTTCGAGACCGACTGCCACATCTTTTCCGGCTGTGGCTTCGATGCCCCGGGCCTTCATTCGTTCGTCTTCAAGCCCCTGTTCACCGTCGGCGGCTACGAGTTCAACAAGCCGATGCTGCTGGCGTTCCTCAGCACGATCGTCGTGGTGTGGTTCTTCTGGGCCGCATTCGGCCGGGCGAAGGTGGTCCCGGGCAAGCTGCAGATGATCGGCGAGGCGGGCTACGACTTCGTGCGCCGCGGGCTCGTCTATGACGCGCTGGGGAAGAAGGAGGGCGAAAAGTACGTCCCCTTCATGGTCTCGCTGTTCTTCTTCGTGTGGATCATGAACATCTGGTCCATCATCCCGGTCATGGCGTTCCCGGTGACGTCGGTCATCGCCTTCCCGATGGGCCTGGCCCTGGTGGTCTACGTCCTCTGGCTGACCCTGACGTTCAAGAAGCAGGGCTTCGTCGGCGGCCTGAAGAACATCACGGGTTACGACAAGTCGCTCGGCTGGGTGCTGCCGCTGATCATGGTGCTCGAGCTGCTCCAGCACCTGATCATCCGCCCGTTCACGCACGCGGTCCGGCTCTTCGCGAACATGTTCGCGGGTCACCTGCTGATCCTGCTGTTCACCCTTGCCAGCTGGTACCTGCTGAACGGCATCGGCATCGTCTACGCGAGCGCATCCTTCGTGATGACCATCGTGATGACTGCCTTCGAGCTCTTCATCCAGGCCGTCCAGGCGTATGTCTTCGTCCTCCTGGCCTGCAACTACGTCCAGGGCGCGCTCGCCGAGCACCACTGAGCACCCTCGCCTCCCAGCCCAACAGCTGTCCGGTGGCCAACCCCCATCGGTCCGTGAAATGAGAAGGAAGTAACGGCATGTCCGCTGCTCTCGAAATGGTCAACCTCGCCGCCGGCTCCGCCAAGACCAACGTCGTCGGCAACGTCGCCTCCATCGGTTACGGCCTCGCCGCGATCGGCCCCGGCGTCGGCGTCGGCATCATCTTCGGTAACGGCACCCAGGCCCTGGCCCGTCAGCCCGAGGCTGCCGGCCTGATCCGCACCAACCAGATCATGGGTTTCGCCTTCTGTGAGGCGCTCGCCCTGATCGGCATCGTCATGGGCTTCGTTTACCAGTAAACGAACCTTCGACTACCCATTCAGACGGAAGGCACTGATGTGAACGCCCTGGTGAACATGGCGGCGGAGGTTCCCGAGAACCCCCTGGTCCCGCCGATTCCAGAGCTGGTCATCGGCCTGATCGCTTTCTTCATCGTCTTCGGCATTCTGGCCAAGAAGCTCCTCCCGAACATCAACAAGGTTCTGGACGAGCGCAGGAAGCTCATCGAAGGCCGGATGGACGACGCCGAGGCGACTCAGGCCGAGGCCCAGCAGGTGCTCGCGGACTACCGGGCACAGCTGGCCGACGCCCGCCACGAGGCCGCGCGTCTGCGCCAGGAGGCGCAGGAGCAGGGCGCGACGCTCATCGCTGAGATGCGCGCCGAGGGCCAGCGGCAGCGTGAGGAGATCATCGCTGCCGGTCACGCCCAGATCGAGGCGGACCGGAAGCAGGCCGCGCAGTCGCTGCGCCAGGACGTGGGCAAGCTCGCCGTCGACCTGGCCGGCAAGCTCGTCGGGGAGTCCCTCGAGGACCACGCCCGGCAGAGCCGGACCATCGACCGCTTCCTCGACGACGTCGAGGCCAAGGCGGCGTCGGACGCGACGAAGGCTGAGGCCGGACGATGAACGGAGCGAGCCGCGAGGCACTCGCCTCCGCACGCGAGCAGTTCAACGCGCTGACGGACGACACCTCCGTCGACGCCGCGAAGCTCGCCGAGGAGCTGGCTGCCGTCACCGCTCTGCTCGACCGCGAGGTGTCGCTGCGTCGGGTCCTGACCGACCCGGCGCAGGCCGCCGAGGCGCGCGCCGAACTGGTCGGACGCCTGCTGGGCAGCAAGGTGGGCGGCCCGGCCGCCGACCTGGTGTCCGGCATGGTCCGGGCCCGCTGGTCGGGTTCGCGTGACCTGACGGACGCGCTCGAGGAGCTGGCCTACAGCGCCGACCTGGTCGCCGCACAGCGGGCCGGCCAGCTCGACGACGTCGAGGACGAGCTCTTCCGGTTCGGCCGGATCGTCGGCTCCAACGGCGAGCTGCGCGGCGCGCTGACCGACCGGAACGCGACGGTCGCGGCCAAGACGGAGCTGCTGCGTGCGCTGCTGGGCGGCCGGGCCAACCCGGTCACCGAGCGCATCGTGATCCGTCTTGTCGTACAGCCGCGGGGCCGTAGCCTGGAAGCGGGGCTCGACGCCCTCTCCAAGCTGGCGGCGAGCCGCCGGGACCGGATGGTCGCGGTCGTCACCTCCGCGGTGCCCCTCAGTGAAGGGCAGCGGCAGCGCCTGGGCGCTTCCCTGGCGCAGCTGTACGGACGGCAGGTCCACCTGAACCTCGACGTGGACCCCGAGGTCCTCGGCGGAGTCCGGGTCCGGATCGGCGACGAGGTCATCAACGGGACCATCGCGGCACGCCTCGAAGAGGCGGACCGGCGGATGGCCGGCTGACCCAGCCACACCAACTCAAGAGCTGCACAACCGGCGGCCACGCCGGACCAGCCGGCCGGACCACGAGGTCCGGCTGCGGTCCGGAGGAAGCCCCGGGGACCAGCACAAGCATGACGGCGGCCCGAGTTGGGCCGTAAGCGGAAACCCCCCGGGGGACAGCCCCCCGGACACCCGCAAGTAACTTCGGGCCCAACAAGGAGAGCAGGGAACCCAGATGGCGGAGCTCACGATCCGGCCGGAGGAGATCCGGGACGCGCTGGAGAACTTCGTCCAGGCGTACAAGCCGGACGCGGCCTCGCGCGAGGAGGTCGGCACGGTAAGCGAGGCCGGAGACGGCATCGCGAAGGTCGAGGGCCTTCCCTCGGCGATGGCGAACGAGCTGCTGAAGTTCGAGGACGGCACGCTCGGTCTTGCGCTGAACCTGGAAGAGCGCGAGATCGGTGCGGTGGTCCTCGGTGAGTTCAGCGGCATCGAGGAGGGCCAGCCGGTGCAGCGCACCGGTGAGGTGCTCTCGGTCGCCGTGGGCGAGGGCTACCTCGGCCGCGTCGTCGACCCGCTGGGCAACCCGATCGACGGCCTCGGCGAGATCGAGTCCGAGGGCCGCCGCGCCCTGGAGCTGCAGGCTCCGGGCGTCATGGTCCGTAAGTCGGTCCACGAGCCCATGGAGACCGGCTACAAGGCCGTCGACTCCATGGTGCCGATCGGCCGTGGCCAGCGTCAGCTGATCATCGGTGACCGCCAGACCGGCAAGACCGCCCTGGCCGTCGACACGATCATCAACCAGCGCGACAACTGGCGCTCGGGCGACCCGAAGAAGCAGGTCCGCTGCATCTACGTCGCCGTCGGCCAGAAGGGCTCCACCATCGCGTCCGTGCGCGGCGCGCTGGAGGAGGCCGGTGCCCTGGAGTACACCACCATCGTCGCCGCCCCGGCGTCCGACCCGGCGGGCTTCAAGTACCTGGCGCCCTACACCGGCTCGGCCATCGGCCAGCACTGGATGTACGAGGGCAAGCACGTCCTGATCATCTTCGACGACCTCTCGAAGCAGGCCGACGCCTACCGCGCCGTGTCCCTGCTGCTGCGCCGTCCGCCGGGCCGTGAGGCCTACCCGGGCGACGTCTTCTACCTGCACTCGCGTCTGCTGGAGCGCTGCGCCAAGCTCTCCGACGAGATGGGCGCCGGCTCGATGACCGGTCTGCCGATCGTCGAGACCAAGGCGAACGACGTGTCGGCGTTCATTCCGACCAACGTCATCTCCATCACCGACGGCCAGTGCTTCCTGGAGTCGGACCTGTTCAACGCGGGCCAGCGCCCGGCGCTGAACGTCGGTATCTCGGTCTCCCGTGTCGGTGGCTCCGCCCAGCACAAGGCCATGAAGCAGGTCTCCGGCCGCCTCCGTGTGGACCTCGCCCAGTACCGCGAGCTGGAGGCGTTCGCCGCCTTCGGTTCCGACCTGGACGCGGCCTCCAAGCAGCAGCTGGAGCGCGGTAAGCGCATGACCGAGCTGCTCAAGCAGGGTCAGTACGCCCCGTACCCCACCGAGGACCAGGTCATCTCCGTCTGGGCCGGCACCAACGGCAAGATGGACGACGTGCCGGTCGAGGACATCCGCCGCTTCGAGCGGGAGCTCCTCGACCACCTCCACCGGGAGAAGAAGGACCTGCTGACCAGCATCGTCGAGGGCGGCAAGATGTCCGACGACACCATCGGCGCGATCTCCGAGGCCGTCGACGGCTTCAAGCGGCAGTTCGAGACCTCGGACGGCAAGCTGCTCGGCGAGGACGCCCCGGCCGGCACCAGCAAGTGACGACGGAAGGGACCTGATCCATGGGAGCCAAGCTCCGGGTCTACAAGCGTCGCATCCGCTCCGTCACCGCGACCAAGAAGATCACCAAGGCGATGGAGATGATCGCCGCCTCGCGCGTCGTCAAGGCGCAGCGCCAGGTGGCGGCGTCGACGCCGTACGCGAGTGAACTGACCCGCGCGGTGACAGCGGTTGCCACGGGCTCGAACACCCAGCACCCGCTGACGACGGAGGCGGAGCAGCCCTCGCGGGCCGCGGTGCTGCTCATCACGAGCGACCGCGGTCTGGCCGGCGGCTACTCCTCCAACGTGCTCAAGGCCGGCGAGCTGCTCACCGAGCGGCTCAAGGCCGAGGGCAAGGAGGTCGACGCCTACATCGTCGGGCGCAAGGGTGTGTCGTACTACGGCTTCCGCGAGCGCAAGGTCGTGGAGTCGTGGACCGGTTTCACCGACAACCCGACGTACGCGGACGCCAAGGCGATCGCCGCACCGCTGATCGACGCTGTCCAGCAGGACACCGCCGAGGGCGGGGTGGACGAACTCCACATCGTCACCACCGAGTTCGTCTCGATGATGACGCAGACCGCGATCGACGACCGGCTGCTGCCGCTCAGCCTCGACAAGACGGTGGCGGAGTCGGAGGAGACGGCCAAGGGCGAGATCCTTCCGCTGTTCGACTTCGAGCCGTCGGCCGAGGACGTCCTCGACGCCCTGCTTCCGCGGTACGTCGAGTCGCGGATCTACAACGCACTCCTGCAGGCCGCCGCCTCCAAGCACGCCGCCACGCGTCGTGCGATGAAGTCGGCGACCGACAACGCAGAAGAGCTCATCAAGTCGCTCTCGCGGCTTGCCAACGCGGCCCGACAGGCCGAAATCACCCAGGAAATCAGCGAGATCGTCGGTGGCGCCAGCGCCCTGGCCGACGCGACCGCGGGGAGTGACAAGTAATGACGACCACTGTTGAGACGGCCGCCGCCACGGGCCGCGTCGCCCGGGTCATCGGCCCGGTCGTCGACGTGGAGTTCCCCGTCGACGCGATGCCGGAGATCTACAACGCGCTGACCGTCGAGGTCTCCGACCCGGCCCAGGCCGGGGCGAAGAAGATCCTGACCCTCGAAGTCGCCCAGCACCTGGGCGAGGGCCTGGTCCGTGCGATCTCGATGCAGCCCACCGACGGTCTGGTCCGCCAGGCCGCGGTGACCGACACCGGCGCCGGGATCACCGTCCCGGTCGGCGACGTCACCAAGGGCAAGGTGTTCAACACCCTCGGCGAGATCCTGAACGTGGACCCGTCCACGGTCGAGGTCACCGAGCGCTGGCCCATCCACCGCAAGGCCCCGACCTTCGACCAGCTCGAGTCCAAGACCGAGATGTTCGAGACCGGCGTCAAGGTCATCGACCTGCTGACCCCGTACGTCAAGGGCGGCAAGATCGGTCTGTTCGGTGGTGCCGGTGTCGGCAAGACCGTTCTGATCCAGGAAATGATCTACCGCGTGGCCAACAACCACGACGGTGTGTCGGTGTTCGCCGGTGTCGGTGAGCGCACCCGTGAGGGCAATGACCTCATCGAGGAAATGACGGACTCGGGCGTCATCGACAAGACCGCGCTGGTCTTCGGTCAGATGGACGAGCCCCCGGGCACCCGTCTCCGCGTCGCCCTGGCCGGTCTGACCATGGCGGAGTACTTCCGCGATGTGCAGAAGCAGGACGTGCTCTTCTTCATCGACAACATCTTCCGGTACACCCAGGCGGGTTCCGAGGTGTCGACCCTGCTCGGCCGTATGCCCTCCGCGGTGGGTTACCAGCCGAACCTGGCCGACGAGATGGGTCTCCTCCAGGAGCGCATCACCTCGACCCGTGGTCACTCGATCACCTCGATGCAGGCGATCTACGTCCCCGCGGACGACCTGACCGACCCGGCGCCGGCCACCACCTTCGCCCACCTGGACGCGACCACCGTTCTGTCGCGCCCGATCTCGGAGAAGGGCATCTACCCGGCGGTCGACCCGCTGGACTCGACGTCCCGCATCCTGGACCCCCGCTACATCACGCAGGAGCACTACGACTGCGCCTCGCGCGTCAAGACGATCCTGCAGAAGTACAAGGACCTCCAGGACATCATCGCGATTCTGGGTATCGACGAGCTCGGCGAGGAGGACAAGCTCACCGTCCACCGCGCCCGTCGTATCGAGCGGTTCCTGTCGCAGAACACCCACGTGGCGAAGCAGTTCACCGGTGTCGACGGCTCGGACGTCTCGCTCGACGAGTCGATCACCGCGTTCAACGCGATCGCGGACGGCGACTACGACCACTTCCCCGAGCAGGCGTTCTTCATGTGCGGTGGCATCGAGGACCTGAAGGCCAATGCCAAGGAGCTGGGCGTCTCCTGACCCCGGCACCGGTCCCGGGGGCGGCCCTGGCCGCCCCCGGCCCGTACGACCACTAGTATTTGACCCAACATCTGCCGAGCCAGGCAGGTGGAGACCCGAGGAGCCATCGTGGCTGAGCTGCACGTCGAGTTGGTCGCCGCGGACCGTCAGGTCTGGTCCGGCGAGGCCAGCCTGGTCGTCGCGCGCACCTCGTCGGGCGACATCGGCGTCATGCCCGGACACCAGCCGCTGCTCGGCGTGCTGCAGTCGGGCCCGGTGACGATTCGTACGACCGGCGAGAGCGGGGACGGCACCGTCGTCGCCGCGGTGCACGGCGGCTTCATCTCCTTCGCCGACAACAAGCTGTCTCTGCTCGCGGAGATCGCCGAGCTGTCGGACGAGATCGATGTCCAGCGCGCGGAGCGGGCCCTGGAGCGAGCGAAGTCGGACGCTGACGCGGCCGCCGAGCGTCGCGCCGATGTCCGGCTGCGTGCGGTGACGGGCGTTCACTGAGCCCCGCCACCGGCGAGATCGAACCTCAGCCGCGGGCTGCCCGGACGTGTCCGGAGCGGCCCGCGGCTGAGGCAATGCAGGTGCGTTTCCGTCCCTCGCGCTCGACCGGCGCGGGGGGACCCCCATCGAGGCGAGGAGGTCGGTCGAGATGTTCCTCGCTCTGCTTGTGAGCGGCATCGTCGTGCTGCTGGTGCTGCTGGGGTTGTTCGTCTTCGGGCTGCGGCGGCGGCTTATCCAGCGGTCCGGCGGCACCTTCGACTGCAGCCTGCGCTGGAACGTCGCGGAGAGCGAGGCCGGCGGCAAGGGCTGGATCTACGGCGTGTCCCGCTACAACGGAGACCGGATCGAGTGGTTCCGGGTGTTCTCGTACGGGCCCCGGCCCCGACACATCCTGGAGCGCTCCGCCATCGAGGTCCTGGAGCGCCGCACTCCCCAGGGGGAGGAGGAGCTGGCACTGCTCTCCGACTCCCTCGTACTGGCCTGCCGGCACCGTGGCACCCGCCTGGAGCTGGCGATGAGCGAGGACGCGCTGACCGGCTTCCTCGCCTGGCTGGAGGCGGCACCGCCCGGCCAGCGCGTCAACGTGGCCTGAAAACTAGGGCCTGTCCGCGGGACCGTCCACGCCCAACTCCTGTGCCAGTACGGCCGCCTGTACCCGGCTGCGCAGATCCAGCTTGGCCAGCAGCCGGCTGACATGGGTCTTCACGGTGGCCTCCGCCATCGACAGCCGTAGCGCGATGTCGGCGTTCGACAGCCCCCGCCCCAGACATCCCAGCACCTCCCGCTCGCGCGGGGTCAGCGGGTCCAGGACCGTCCGGTCCGGCCCGGGGCCGTCCCGCCCCGGGCGCTCCGCCGTCCGCGGGCCGGCGAACTCCGCGATCAGCCGCCGGGTCACCGCCGGTGCGATCAGCCCCTCACCGGACGCCACCGTGCGCACCGCGGTGAGCAGGTCGGCCGCGTCGCTGTCCTTGAGCAGAAAGCCGGCGGCCCCGGCCCGCAGCGCCCCGAAGACGTACTCGTCCAGGTCGAAGGTGGTCAGCACCAGCACGTCCGCCAGCCGTTCGGAGACCAGCTGGCGGGTGGCGGAGACCCCGTCGAGGCGGGGCATCTGGATGTCCATGAGGACGAGGGCGGGGCGCAGCTCGCGGGCGAGCCGGACCGCCTCCGCACCGTCCTCCGCCTCGCCGACGACCTCGATGTCCGGGGCGGAGCGCAGGATGAGGACCAGACCGGCCCGTACGGAGGACTGGTCCTCGGCGACGAGAACCCGGATCGGCTGAGCGGCGTCGGCTGTCATGGTCCTGCTTCCTCCCCGGTGGCGGGTCACGCCACCGTGCGGATCGCGGCGGGCTCCGTGCCCCCTCCGGACATCCCCGGGTCCCGCGAGGGCCCGCGCGGACGGCGTCTTTCGGCCAGACCTTGCCACGCCGTCGGCGGACCGCGGCGGGTCGAGGGGGCCGGCGGTCATCCCACCATCCAACACGGCGCCGGGGCCCGCCGCCTCCCCGTACGGGTCCTCCCCTCAGAGCGCGCGCTACATCGAAAGATGCAGTCCCGGATCGTCATGGGTGACGAGGTACCGGCCGGGGGCCGCTGGAAGGCTGAAGAGGTCCGTTCGAGGGTGTCTGAAAGGGGAGAGCGGTGCTCGTCGCGTTGATCGTGGCCTGCGAAGTCGGCTTCTGGGTACTGCTGGCGGTCGGTCTGGCGCTGCGTTACCTGGCGCGGATGCCGCGCGCCGGAGCGGCGGTGCTGCTGATGGAGCCGCTGCTGGAGCTGATCCTGCTGATCGTCACGGCGATCGACCTGAAGAACGGGGCGCCGGCGGACTGGAAACACGGCCTGGCCGCCGTCTACATCGGCTTCACGGTTGGCTACGGCCACTACACGATCAGGTGGGTCGACGGGCATGCCGCGCACCGTCTCGGGGGCGGGCCGCCGCCGGTCAAGCCGCCGCGTCACGGGCTGGCCCGCGCCCGGCACGAGGGGAAGCTGTGGGTGCGCACGGTGGTGATGGCCGCGGTCGCCGCGGGACTGCTGCAGCTCGCGGTCTGGTACGTCGGTGACGACGGCGACACCCGGTCGCTGCACGAGTGGCAGCTGACCGCCGTGCGGATCGTCGGCCTCCACGGACTGATCGCGCTGAGCTACCTGGTCTGGCGGAAGAAGGACAAGGAGGGCCCGGGCCGGACCGCCGCCGACGGGGAAGCGGTCCGGCCGACGGAGAAGACCTTCGGCTAGGGCGTGTCCCCGGTCAGCGCTCCCCGCCCGGTACCCACAGCACGTCCCCGACCTCCTTGTTGGCCGTACGGGCGAGGATGAACAGGAGGTCGGAGAGGCGGTTGAGGTAGGTGGCGGTGAGCGGGTTCATGGTCTCGCCATGCTCCTCGAAGGCCGCCCAGGTGGCGCGCTCGGCGCGGCGGACGACCGTGCACGCCTGGTGCAGCAGCGCGGCGCCGGCCGTACCGCCGGGCAGGATGAAGCTGCGCAGCTTCTCCAGCTCCGCCAGGAAGCGGTCGCAGTCCGCCTCCAGCTTGTCGATGTACCCCTGCTCGACGCGCAGCGGCGGGAACTCCGGGTTCTCCACGACCGGTGTCGACAGGTCGGCGCCGACGTCGAACAGGTCGTTCTGCACCCGCAGCAGCACCGCGGCGACGTCCTCGGGCAGGGAGCCGAGCGCCAGGGCCACGCCGATCGCGGCATTGGCCTCATTGGCGTCCGCGTAGGCCGCGATCCGCGAATCGGTCTTGGCGGTGCGGCTCATATCGCCGAGGGCGGTGGTGCCCTTGTCGCCGGTGCGGGTGTAGATGCGCGTCAGATTCACCATACGGGCGAGCCTACGCCGCCGACCTGCGGAAGGCCTGGGTGCCGAAGGTCACGGAGAGCGCGGCGAAGGCGGCCGCCACCAGCACGCCGTGGAGCATGGCCGAGGACGCGTAGGCGCCGACGAAGCCCGCCCGCACCGCGTCCACGAGATAGCGGAACGGCATGAAGTGCGAGAGCACATCGAGCCACTTGGGCCCCAGCGCCATCGGCAGCATCAGCCCGGACAGCAGCATCGAGGGCAGCGTGACGGAGTTGATGACCGGCCCGAACTCCTGCGGGGTGCGGACCCTCAGCGCCAGCGCGTACGACAGCGAGGCCAGTGACACGGTCAGCACGGCGGTGAACGCGAAGCCGATGAGCACGCCGGGCAGGGGCGCGCGCAGCCCCATCACCAGCGCGGCCAGCACCAGCAGCACCGCCTGGAAGACGAACAGCGCGGCGTCCCGCAGCACCCGCCCCAGCAGCAGCGCCAGCCGGCTCACCGGGGTCACCCGCATGCGCTCGACGACCCCGTACTGCTTCTCGACGATGAGGCCGAAGCCGCAGAACGAGGCCCCGAACAGGGCGAGTTGGAGCAGCAGGCCGGGCACGAGTACCTGCCAGGAGCTGCCGGACGAGGACAGCGGCAGACCGGTCAGCAGCGGGCCGAAGAAGAGCAGGTAGAGCAGCGGCATCAGCACGCCGAAGAGCATCTGGAGCCGGGAGCGCAGCGTCTGGCGGGCGTACCGCCCGAAGACCAGCGCGGTGTCGGAGAGCAGCGCGGACAAGGGGAGCTCCTAGAGGGCGACGGGGGCCTGGTCCCGGGATACGGGGCCGGTGCCGGTGATGGCGAGGAAGGTGTCCTGGAGGGAGGCGTCGGGGGACCCGGCGTGGGCGCGCTTGAGGGCCTCCGGGGTGCCCTCCGCGACGACCACGCCCTTGTCGACGATCACCAGCCGGTCGGCCAGGGCATCGGCCTCGTCGAGGTAGTGGGTGGTCAGGAAGACGGTGGTGCCCTGCTCCGCGCGGATGCGGCGCACCAGCTCCCACAGGTCGGCACGGCTGCCCGGGTCGAGCCCGGTGGTGGGCTCGTCGAGGAACAGCACCTGGGGGCGGTGGGTGAGCCCCATCGCGAGGTCCAGCCGCCGCCGCTGGCCGCCGGAGAGCGCGCCGGTCTTGCGGTCGAGCAGCGACTCCAGCCCCAGGTCGGCGGCCAACTCCTCGGTACGGGCGAGCGCTTCGGCCTTGCCGAGGCGGTAGAGGCGGGCCTGGGTGACCAGCTCCTCCCGTACCGAGACGTGCGGGTCGACGCCGCCGGACTGGGCGACGTAGCCGGTGGCGCGGCGTACGCCCACCGGGTCGCGGACGAGGTCGCAGCCGGCCACGGTCGCGGTGCCGCCGGTCGGCGCCAGCAGGGTCGTGAGCATCCGCAGGGTGGTGGTCTTCCCGGCGCCGTTGGGGCCGAGGAAGCCGAGGATCTCACCGCGCCCGGCGACGAGATCGATACCGCGGACCGCCTCGACGGCGCCGCGCTTGGTCGTGAAGGTCCGGGCGAGTCCGGACGCGCTGAGGACTGGCATGGTGACAGAAAAACAGAGGGACTGAAAAATTGCAACGTCCCCAAAATTGCACCGTGCCCATCGAGGGGTAGGGTGAGGGCATGGCAGAGGGGCTCAGGGAGCGGAAGAAGCGGCAGACCCGCCAGTACATCTCGGACGTGGCCACCGGCCTCTTCCTGGCGCGCGGCTTCGACGCGGTGACCGTCGCGGAGATCGCCGAGGCGGCCGAGGTCTCCGTCAACACCGTCTACAACTACTTCCCGGCCAAGGAGGACCTCTTCTTCGACCGGAGCAAGGGCATCGTGGACCGCCTCGCCCGCTTCGTGCGGGGCCGGGCGGTGGGGGAGTCCGCGGCCGCCGCCGTGCTGCGGGAACTGCGCGACGAGGTCGAGGCGGTCTCGCCGCGGGTCGGGCTCGTCGAGGGGTACGACCGGTTCATGCGGGTGGTGCACGGGGCGTCGGCCCTCAAGGCGCGCCTCTGGTACATGCAGCAGGAGACCCACGCCAACCTGGAGGAAACCCTCCGGGAGGAGACCGGGGCCGCGGCCGGCGACCCGCTGCCCGGCCTGATGGCGGGACAGATCGGCTGGGTGCACGAGAGTCTGATGAGCTGGATCGCGCACGAGATGATCGAGGGCCGCAAGTCCGTCGAGGTCTCCCGGGAAGCTCTGGCCCTGCTCGACGAGATGGAAGAGCTGCTGGGCGAGAAGGTCCTCAACTACGCCGTACGGGCGGCCGGCTGACGGCGGACTGTCCGGTTCGTTCCCCGCGGGCGTGCCCCGTTGGTGTGATGTCCGTCATGGGCTGAAGACGCCCGGGGCGCGAAGGGCCTCGTTGCGGGGCGTCGGCGGGGCCACGGGCGGGCGTGACGCGCATCTCTAACCCTCCAAAGGATCGCTCACGACCGCTAACGTCACCCAAGACCGTCAAATGCACAGGGTGTGAGGGGACAGCAGTGGCAAAGAAGCTCGCCGTCATCGGCGCCGGACTCATGGGGTCCGGCATCGCGCAGGTCTCGGCCCAGGCGGGCTGGGACGTGGTCCTCCGCGATGTGACGGACGAGGCGCTGGCCCGGGGGAAGGGCGGCATCGAGGCCTCGTACGAGAAGTTCGTCGCCAAGGGCAAGCTGGCGGCGTCCGACGCCGAGCAGGCGCTGGCCCGCATCACCACCTCGACCGACCTGGAGGCCGCCGCCGACGCCGACATCGTCGTCGAGGCCGTCTTCGAGCGGATCGAGATCAAGCGGGAGATCTTCCAGACGCTGGACAAGCTGGTCAAGGACGAGGCGGTGCTGGCCTCGAACACCTCCGCCATCCCGATCACCAAGATCGCCGCGGCCACCTCCCGCCCCGAGCGGGTCGTCGGTACGCACTTCTTCTCGCCGGTGCCGATGATGCAGCTCTGCGAGCTGGTCCGCGGTTACAAGACCAGCGACGAAACCCTCGCCACCGCCCGGCAGTTCGCCGAGTCGGTCGGCAAGACCTGCGTCGTCGTCAACCGCGACGTGGCCGGCTTCGTCACCACCCGCCTGATCTCGGCGCTGGTCGTCGAGGCCGCCAAGCTCTACGAATCGGGCGTGGCCAGCGCCGAGGACATCGACACCGCCTGCAAGTTGGGCTTCGGCCACGCGATGGGACCGCTGGCCACCGCCGACCTGACGGGCATCGACATCCTGATGCACGCCACCGACAACATCTACACCGAGTCCCAGGACGAGAAGTTCGCGCCGCCGGAGATCATGCGTCGGATGGTCGATGCGGGCGATATCGGACGCAAGAGTGGGCAGGGCTTCTACGAGCACTGATGCCGCGTCAGGCCCATTGGCCCGATGACCTCACCCCATGGGGTGAATTCGGTATCGGTTCGCTTACAGGCGGCAACTTCGCCGCGCGAGAGGCAGTCAGATCTGTAGACGTCCAGGCATCACCACCCATGACACCGGGGAGCGCATATGCACATCAGGGGCGACCACGCCGAGCTGGTCGTCGGGGGCCGCCTTGACGTCCGCAGCGCGGCGGACGCCCGGACGGCCCTGCACACCGCCGTCGACTCCGGCCGGGGCGATCTCGTGCTCGACCTGAGCGAGCTGGACTCCTGGGACGCCACCGGCCTCGGCGTGATCATGGGCGCGCACCGCCGCGCCGGCCGCGTCAACCGCAGGCTGGTGCTGCGCGGAGTGCCGCCGCAGATGCAGCGCCTGCTGGTCGCCACACGGCTGCACCGCATCCTCGCGATCGAGGGCGGTATCGAAGCGGAATCGGTTCCCCGGGTGTGAGACACGGGCGGTGCGCCGCCCGGTGGTCTCGCGGACGCCCGGGGAACGATCCGGCTCGCAGGCAATGCGCGCCGAAGAAGGCAGAGCCGGACCCGGGAAATGTCGTAAACCGCGCAATATCGCGCAATCCCGGAAGTTCCGGTCAGGACCCGCCCCCGGCGGTGCATCGGCCCGCAGTCCAGGTCTATGGTTCGGTTCCCGCCCGTATGCCATCATCCGCGGCGGGTACCGGACCGGACGCGACGGCTGAGGGCGACCTGCCGGAGCCGGGGGAGTGCGGACGGCCGGAAGCGCAGCCGGCACGCCGCGCTGCCTCCTGGGCCGAGGACGCCGGGCGGGGGCGAAGCGGAACGAAAGTATCTGGGAGCTTGCAGCATGGACCCGAACACTCACCCGGGGCCCGAGGAGTACGGCGAGCAGGGCGGCCCCGCCGCATCGCCGGCCCCCGCGTTCGGCGGCACGCAGAGCGGCTCCCAGCGGCTCGCCCGTGTCGTCCGGCTCGTCTCGGGCCGCTACCTCGTCACCGTCAACCCCGTCGACGGCAGCGAAATAGAGCCCTGCCCGCCCGGTGAGCGCCCCGCGGCCCCCGGCAGACGCGCCGCGGCCGACCGTGCCGCGACCGACCGCGCCGCGACGCCCCCGCTGCCGCCGGGACCGCCCGGATTCGCCGGGCACGAGGCCGTACTCGAAGAGCGCACCGAGGACACCGAACGCCTGGTCCGGCTGCTCTCCCGGGGCCGTTCCGTCCGCGTCACCGGCCCCTCCGGCTCCGGCCGCACCCGGCTGCTGGACGCCGTCGCCACCGCCTGCGCCGACCTCGCCCCCGACGGCGTGGTCCGGCTCTCCGGCTACCACCGCACCTCCACCGACCTGCTGTACGCGCTGTTCGACAGCGTCTACCGGGCCCCGCAGCACCGCCCCGACCGGCCCGACATGCTGCGCATGGTCGCCGAGATCGGCGCCATCGTCGTCCTGGACGACCTGGAGTTCGGCGGCGCCGCGCTCGACGAGCTGCTCGACGCCACCCCCGAATGCGCCTTCCTGATCGCCGCGACCCCCGACGTCGCCGCCCCCAGCGCCGCCTCGCACCTCGAAGAGGTCTTCCTCGGCGGAATCGGCCGCGGCGCCTGCGGCCGGCTGCTGGAGCGCGCCGTGGACCGGCCGCTCACCGACGACGAGGAGGCCTGGGCCGCCGACCTCTGGTTCGAGTCCGAGGGCCTGCCGCTGCGGTTCGTCCAGGCCGCCGCCCTGCTGCGGCAGTACGACCGGCTGCGGGCCGGACCGGGCGCCCTCGACGACGGCTACGGCCTCTTCCCCGAGGACGGGACGGAGCCCGCCGCCCCGGCCGCCGAGTCCGACGGGCCGGCCGAGCCCGCGGACGTGCCGCTGCCGTCCCTCGGCGAGGCCGCCGCGCCCGCCCCGCTGCTCGCCTCACGGCTGACCGGGGCCGCCCGGGAGACCCTGCGCTTCGCGGTCGCGCTCGGCGGCGAGCTGCCGCACCAGGCGCATCTGCCGGCCCTCACCCAGGACACCCACGCCGACGCCGCCCTCGGCGAGCTGCTGGCCTGCGGTCTGATCACCCCGGCCGGCGGCCACTACCGGCTCGCCGCCACGGTCGGGGACCAGCTGACGGCGGCCGGCTACGCGGACGGCGCCGCCGCCCGTGCGCACACCGCCGCCCAGCACTACGCCTGGTGGGCCGGACACCCCTCGGTGACCCCCGAGCGGGCCGCCGCCGAGGCCGATGTGGCGCTGGCCGCGATGGGCGCCCTGACCGGCAGCAGGGAGAGCGGGCACGCCAGCGCGGCCGTGCTCCTCGCCCGTACGGCCGCCCCGGCCTTCGCCGCTGCTCTGCACTGGAGCGCCTGGGAGCGCACCCTGCGGCACGGCCAGGAGGCCGCCCGGCTCGCCGGTGAGGTCGCCGAGGAGGCGTACTTCCACCACGAGCTGGGCGTGCTGGCCCTGTGCACCGGCAGCCTCGACCGGGCGCGCGCCGAACTGGAGGCGTCCATCGGGCTGCGCGGGGCGCTCTCCGACCGCAACGGTGCGGTGGCCGGCCGGCGCGCCCTGGCGCTGGTCACCGACCGCACCCGGGCCGACTCGGCGGCGGCGCCCACCACCGCTCTGCCGACGGCCCAGGCGGCCGCCACACCGCGCCAGGGCGCCGCCAAGGCCACCGCGGCCACGCCGTTCGACAGCCTGGCCGCGAAGCTGCAGAAGCCGGGCGCCGAGCGGACCGCGGCGACGCCGGCCGTCCGTGGCGCCGCGGCGGCCACCCCCACGGTCACCTCCGCGGTGGCCGGCGGCTCCGAGGCGGGCAAGGACAGCCGGCGAAGGTTCGGCGGAGCGCGGCGCAACGCCGTGGCCGCGGGCGCCGGTGCCCTGCTGGCGGCCGTCCTCGGCACCCTCGTCACCATCGGGGCGACGGGGGGCAGCCACCAGCCCGACGACAAGGTCAGTACGGAACAGACCACGGACGACAGCGACAGCACCGACCTGCCGGCCGAACAGCCCGCCACGGACACCGGCCTGCCGCCCACCGGCTCCGACACGTCCCGCCCCGGCACCGCCGGACCGCCGGACAGCCCGTCGCCCTCGGCGAGCGAACCCACCGCCGGCGGCTCACCCAGCGGCCCCGCCACCGGGCCGACGGACCCGACGGCCCGCCCGACGGAGCCGACCGAGCGGCCCACCACCCCCACCGGCCGCCCGACCCGGCCCACGCAGCCGCCGACGGACGAGCCGACCGGGACGCCGTCGGAGGAGCCGACCGACCCCTCGCCCAGCGGTTCGACGTCCACCGAGCCGACGGGCAAGCCGTCCACCGAGAGCCCCTCGCAGTCCGCCTCCGGCCCCTCGGCGAGCGGCACCTCCGGGAGCGGCACGTCCGGGACCACCCCCTCCGGCGGCACCCCCTCGGACGGGACGGCCACCTCCTCCGGCACGCAGAGCGCCCCGGCCTCCTGACGGCCCACGGGACGCACCCCGGCACAGAACAGCGCAACGGCCCGGCGATCGACCGGGCCGTTGCGCTGTGCCGCCCCTGGAGGGCGGGCGGGGTCAGAAGAGGCGGAGCTTGTCGTCCTCGATGCCGCGCAGGGCGTCGTAGTCCAGCACGACGCAGCCGATGCCGCGGTCGGTGGCCAGTACCCGCGCCTGCGGCTTGATCTCCTGAGCCGCGAAGATGCCCTTCACCGGGGCCAAGTGCGGGTCGCGGTTGAGGAGTTCGAGATAGCGGGTCAGCTGCTCGACCCCGTCGATCTCACCACGCCGCTTGATCTCCACGGCGACGGTCTGGTTATCCGCGTCCCGGCACAAGATATCCACCGGGCCAATGGCAGTGGGGTATTCACGCCGAATCAGGGAGTAACCCTCGCCAAGGGTTTCGATCCGGTCCGCGAGCAGCTCCTGGAGGTGGGCCTCCACACCGTCCTTGATGAGGCCCGGGTCGACACCCAGCTCGTGCGAGGAGTCGTGCATGACCTCCTCAAGGGTGATGATGAGCTTCTCGCCGCCCTTGTTCTCCACCGTCCACACCGCACCGTCGCCCTCCTTGAGAGTGCAGGGCGGCGACATCCAGTTGAGGGGTTTGTAGGCCCGGTCGTCCGCGTGAATGGAGACGGAGCCGTCCGCCTTCACCAGGATGAGGCGAGGGGCGGAGGGAAGGTGGGCGGTGAGCCGGCCCGCGTAGTCCACGGAGCAGCGGGCGATGACGAGACGCATGGGGCGTCACGCTACTCGACCAGGGGCCCGCTGCGCGATTCGCCCCGGATCACGGTGCCTTTACGGGGGAAACCCCCGCACCCCCGGCGCACGCCAATGGCCGGTTGTATGTGCAATCTCCTGGTGCGGGCCTCTTGCGCGGCATACCGTTGAAGCGGGGGGTTGTGAGGCGAACACGCTCCGTCGCAAAGCCCCTTGTCCCGTCCCTAGGCCCCGTCCGTCCCGGCGGGGCCGCGAGAGGAGAACCTCATGTCGCTCGACGTCTCACCGGCCCTCCTCGAACAGGCCGAGCGAGGCGAGGTCGACGAAGCCGCATTTGTCGACTGCGTCCGGAACTCCCTGCCCTTCGCATGGGAGATGATCAGCTCTCTGGTGGCACAGCTGAAGGTGGACGGCGGACAGTTCGCCGACAATCAGACGCCTCCGCCGGACGAGCAGGCGCGCGGCCAGCTGCTGCGCGCGCTGGCGAGTGACGCCATCCGTGGTTCCCTGGAGCGCCACTTCGGTGTGCGGCTCGCCTTCCAGAACTGCCACCGGGTCGCGGTCTTCCCGCTCGACCCGGCGGTGGACGACCGCCTGGCCAAATTCACCTCGATCCGGGGCCAGCTGCTGAACCAGTCGCCCGAACTCCGCGACTGCTGAACGGCGTTGCTGCCGCTGCGCAAAGGTGGTCAGACGCACCGTGCCGGTGCGCCAGCGGCAGCACCACTCACCGTCCCCCCGGTTCCTTCCCCGTACGGCGCCACCACACGACCGGCACGGCCGTCCGCACCCGGCCGCCGCCGCACCGCCGTCCGCCGTACCCGTCACCCCAGCTGGGGCAGGACCTCCGTGCCCAGGCGGCGTACGTTCTCCTCCGTCGCCGCGACATCGCCGGAGCCCTCGACGAGCAGCGCGAAGCGGGTGATGCCCGTACGCTCCGAGGTCGCCGCCAGCCGGTCGGCGCACAGCTGTGGCGTGCCGACTGGATGCAGTCCGCACAACAGCTCCGTATAGGCCAGCGGATCACGCATGGCGCGGTAGCGGCCGTCGACCGTCACATGCGCGCCCAGCCCCTGCCGCAGCCAGCCGGGCATCGCCTTCGTGAGGGTCTCCGTCGCCGCCTCCTGGACGTCGGCGATCTGTGCCACCCCCGCCGAGACATGCGCGGCAGCGGCCACCTCGTCGCCGTCCCGGCCGGCCTCCAGGGCGGCCGACCGCCACAGCGCGACCATCTCCGCCTTCTCCTCGTCGCCGCAGTGCATGCCCAGCAGCATCGGAAGACCGCGCTCCGCGGCCGTCCGCACCGACGCGGGGGAGGTGCAGGCCACCACCACCGGCGGGCCCGGAGGGCCGGACGCGTCCGGATCGGTCAGTGCCTCGGCCGGCCGGGGCACCACCGCCACCTCCCGGAACGCATAGCGCTCGCCCTGCGCGCCGACCCGGGGCTCCCGCAGCCAGCGCATCAGCAGATCGAGTGACTCCGGGAAGCCGTGGTCGAACGCGGCGAGCCCGGCGCCGAAGACCTCCAGGTCGACCCAGGGCCCGCCCCGGCCGACACCGAGCGTGAACCGGCCGTCGGAGGTGAGATGCAGCAGCGCCGCCTGCTCACCCAGCGCCACCGGATGCTGGGTCGGCAGCACGCTCACCGCCGTCCCGACGCCGATCCGGCGGGTCCGCCCCAGCAGCAGCGCGGCCAGCGTCACCGCATTCGGGCAGACGCCGTACGGTACGAAGTGGTGTTCCGCGAGCCAGACATCGTCGAGTCCGGCCTCCTCCGCGACCTCCGCGGAGCGCACCGCGCGGTGCAGTGCTTCCCCCTGTCCCTGACCGGGGAATTGAGCGGCCAGGATGAAAGCCCCAACGCGCATCGCTCTCTGCCTCCTCGCAGCCGACGCGACTCCCCCTTACAGGCAACAACGTGTGACACGTGCCAAGGGCACGGCCTGACGACAAATTTCCCGATGATCGCAGAATCCTGCCGAGGGGCGTTCGCCCGTGACCGCGCCGCGTACGCTGGTGACAGCCCGTGATCCCGTCACTCTCCGAGGTGCTCTGTGTCCCCGCGTCGAAACCGCCAGTACGGCGGCGCGAAGCCCGTCGACCGCATGGGCGGTGACCGCTACGGCCTGGAACGTACCGAGGAGTGGCGCGGCGAGGAGTGGGTCGTCCGGCTGGTCGGGGGCGGCGGCGCGGCCAAGCACTACCGCTGCCCCGGCTGCGACCAGGAGATCCCGCCCGGGGTGCCGCATGTCGTCGCCTGGCCGCAGCACGGCGACGTCGACGACCGCCGGCACTGGCACAAGGCCTGCTGGAACGCACGGGACCGCCGGAGCGCGCGGCTCCAGCGGTCCCGGAATGCTCCCCGCTACTGAGGGCGGGCGCGGCGTCAGACGTCGCGCTGCATGAGGGCGGCGTAGGCGCCGCCCAGCGCCACCGCGGTCACCCCGGCGAGAATCCACACGGGGGTCCAGCCGGTCGGGCCGGTGCTCAGGAACGGGATGTCGTACAGCGTCGCCAGCGCGCTGGGCACCGAGTACTCGATCAGCGCCTGCTGGACGTCCTTGAGGCTCTCGCCCTGCAGGAACAGCGCCAGCAGCATCGGCAGCAGCACCACGCCCATCATCGTGCTGATGGCGCCCGCCGAGTGCCGCAGCAGCGTGCCGACGGACAGCGCCAGCAGGCCGAGCAGCGCGACGTACAGGCCGGCGCCGAGGGTGGCGCGCACCCACTGGTCGCCGGTCGGCGCGGGGCCGTTGAGCATCGCGCTGTCGAGCAGGGCGACCACGGTGGTCGCGACCGTGGTGATGACCAGGGCGAGGGTGAAGAAGACGATCGCCTTGGCGGTCAGCATCCGCACCCGGCTGGGGCAGGCGGTCAGCGTCGTACGGACCATGCCGGTGCCGTACTCGGACGAGATCGACAGCACACCCAGGGTGATCACGCACAGGCTGCCGAGCAGGACGCCGACGAAGCCGAGGCCGAGCACCGGGTCCAGCTCGCGGTCCGAGCCCGCCGCGAGGGCAGCCAGCAGGCCGATGCCGACGATCAGCAGCAGCATCACGCCCAGCGTCCAGATCGTGGAGCGCAGCGAGCGGATCTTCGTCCACTCGGAGAGCAGCGCGTGGCCGAGGTGGGTGCGGCGCACCGGGATCGCCGAGACATAGCCGCCCGCCCCGGCGAAGCCCTGGTGGGGGTGCGGCTGGGGGGCCGGCGGCTGCTGGTGCTGGTGCTGCTGGACCTGGGGCTGGGCCGGTGCGGGTGCCTGGGCATGGGCCGGTGCCTGGGCCTGGAGCATCATCGTGCCCGCTTCCCTGCCGGGGCCGTGCGCCGCGAGCGGCTGCGGCTCGGGGTACTGCTGGGCCTGGAGCATCATCGTCCCGGCCTCCCTGGCCGGGGCGGGCTGCGCGGGGGCCTGACCCTGGACCGGGGGCTGGGCCGGCTGGCCCTGCGGGGCCTGGCCCGGGCCGGGCGCCGGGCCCGAGCCCTGGGCCTGAAGCATCATCGTGCCGGCTTCCCGGCCGGGCGCCTGCTGCTGGCCGGGCGCGGTCTGCGCCTGGAGCATCATCGTGCCGGCCTCCTTGGCGGGCGCGGGCTGCTCCGGTGCCGACTGCTGAGGGGCGGGCTGCTGCGGGGCGGGCGGCGTCTGCGGCGGCGTGCCCTGCGGCTGCTGCGGTGCGCCCTGCGGCGCGGCGGGCGGCATCGGCGGCGCGGCCGGCGCCGCCTGCTCCTGCGCGCCGGTGTCGTGGGGGCCGGGCTCAGGCTGCGGCTGGGGCTGCGGCTGCTGAGGGCTGGTCATCGGGCGTCCTCGTGGTGCGGCGTGGGCTGGGCGGCGGGGGCGGCGGGAGCCGTGGGCGGCATCGGCGCGGCGGGCTGTTGCCCGTACGGGTGAGGCGCACCGTACGGCTCGGGTCCCCCGTACGGGTGGCCTTGCGCGGGCGGCGGGTAGCCCGGTGCCTGCTGGGCGTACGGATTCGGCTGCCCCTGACCGGGAACCCCGGCCGGCACCTGGCCGGGAACCCCGGCCGGCACCTGACCGGGAACACCCGGCTGACCGCCCGGGTACCCCGGGCCGCCCGCGAAGCCCTGCGGTGCGCCGCCCTGCGGTGCGTACCCGGCGGCGGCCTCCTGGAGGCCGGCCCGCGCGTCCGCCGTCGAGCGGTAGTCCACGGCGCCCTGCGTCAGCTGCATGTACGCCTCTTCCAGGGACGCCTGGTGCGGCGACAGCTCCCACAGCCGGACGTCGGCCTGGTGCGCGAGCTCACTGATGCGGGGGAGCGGCAGCCCGGTCACCCGCAGCGCACCGTCCGGCTCGGGCACGGTCTGCCCGCCCGCCTCACCGATCGCCGCGGTCAGCTTCTCGCGCTGCTCCGGCTCGGTGTCCGGAGTACGGACCCGGGCGAAATCGGCGGAGTTGGCCGAGATGAAGTCCTTCACGGACATATCCGCCAGCAGCTGTCCACGGCCGATCACGATCAAGTGCTCGGCGGTCAGCGCCATCTCGCTCATCAGGTGCGAGGAGACGAAGACCGTACGGCCCTCGCTCGCCAGCTGCTTCATCAGGTTGCGCACCCACAGGATGCCTTCCGGGTCGAGTCCGTTGACCGGCTCGTCGAAGAGCAGCACCTGCGGGTCGCCGAGCAGTGCCGCGGCGATACCGAGCCGCTGGCCCATGCCGAGCGAGAAGCCCTTGCTGCGCCGCCCCGCGACCTCCTGCAGACCGACCACACCGAGCACCTCGTCGACCCGGCGGGCCGGGATGCCGGACACCTGGGCGAGCGAGAGCAGATGCTGGCGCGCGCTGCGCCCGCCGTGCACGGCCTTGGCGTCGAGCAGCGCGCCGACCTGGCGGGGTGCGTTGGGGAGGCTGCGGAACGGGCGGCCGGCGATGGTGGCATGCCCCGAGGTCGGTGCGTCCAGACCCAGGATCATGCGCATCGTCGTCGACTTACCGGAGCCGTTCGGCCCCAGGAAGCCGGTCACCGTACCCGGCCGCACCTGGAACGACAGGTTGTACACGGCCGTCTTGGCGCCGTAGCGCTTCGTCAGGCCGACTGCCTCGATCATTCTCCGCCCCTCGCAAGATGGTCGGGGCAGAGGCGCCCTCGTACCCCCGTGAGAGTTAGGAGGCTATCCGCATATTGACGGTTCCCGTCAATCGCCCCGGACGACAGCCACCCCAACCACCCCACCCACCTCAACCTTTTCCACCCACGGGAGGTGACGGGGCGCCCGGGGGGGGGGGGGGGGGGGGCCACGCCCCCCCCCCCCCCCCCCCCCCCCCGGGGGGCCCCCCCCCCCCCCCCCCCCCCCCGCGGGCGGCCCCCCCGCCCCCCCCG
>NZ_JBICVV010000013.1:0-10715 GCF_043199295.1 Streptomyces sp. NPDC048612 | reverse complement strand
CGCAGCAAGCACCTGCGGCAGCTTCCGCCGCATCGGGCGCCGCGACGAGCGGTCGGAGCCGTTGGGACGTAAAGCGAAGCAGTCCCACACCTCCACCCCGGAGGCCCGTCACCGCACCCAGAAGCCCCGCGCAGCGGACCCGCCCGCCGCAGGCGCAACGGCGCCGCACCGAACCACGTACGCCGAAGGCAAAGCGCAGCGCTACGCGTCACGCTTCTTCAGCAAAACGAACCCGCAGACCAGCGCCACCACCGTCCAGGCGATCATGATGCCGAGGCCGCCCCACGGGCCGTACGGCACCTCGTCGTTGGCCCGTGGGATCACCTGCATGATCTTCGAGCCCGCCTGGTCCGGCAGAAAGCGGCCGACCTTCCGGGTCGCCGAGACGTTGCCGAGGATGTTCGAGATCAG
Source organism: Streptomyces sp. NPDC048612 (assembly GCF_043199295.1). Classification (NCBI taxonomy): domain Bacteria; kingdom Bacillati; phylum Actinomycetota; class Actinomycetes; order Kitasatosporales; family Streptomycetaceae; genus Streptomyces; species Streptomyces sp. NPDC048612. Next base: position 10,304 of record NZ_JBICVV010000013.1, on the reverse strand, counting down.
GAAGAAGAACGGCATCAGGATGCCCAGCGAGAGCATCGGGCTGCGCAGCATCGTGGCCACCGCCATCGAGAACAGCGCGATCAGCGTCATGTAGAGCCCGCCGCCGATCACCGCGCGCAGCACGCCCGGATCGCCGAGGTGCGCCCGGAGGTCACCGAGCACCGCCTGCCCCGCGAAGAACGTCACGAAGCTGGTGGCGAGTCCGACGACGAAGACCAGCGCGGTGGCCACCAGCAGTTTGCAGAACAGAAAGGTGCCGCGCTGGGGTACGGCGGCCAGCGAGGCGCGGATCATGCCGGTGCTGTACTCGTTCGAGACCACCAGCACCCCGAAGACGATCATCGCCAGCTGGCCGAGCCCCATCCCGGCGAAGCTGATGTTGGTGGCGTCGAAGGCCAGCCGGTCGCGGGCCGGCATCGAGCTGAAGTCGCTGTTGGCCAGGGTGCAGATCAGCACGCCCAGCCCGATGGTGACGACCACGGCGATGCCCAGCGTCCACACCGTGGACCGCACCGACCTGATCTTGGTCCACTCCGACCGAATGACCTGCCCGAGCGCCGCCATCCGTCAGCTCCTCTTCTTCTGCCAGTCCGCGCCCCAGCCGGTCGGCTGCGGCGTGTCCGGCCGTGCCCCGGCCGGCTGCGGTTCTCCCGCGGGCCGGGCTCCGGGCCGGCCCGGCGACGGCTCGCCGTCGTGCGCGTGGTACTCCACCGACTCGGCCGTCAGCTGCATGAACGCCTCCTCCAGGGAGGCCTGCTGGGGGCTCAGCTCGTGCAGCACCAGCTGGTGCCGGGCCGCCAGTTCGCCCAGCCGGTCGGCGGACACCCCGTCGATCTCCAGTGACCCGTTGGCGACGGCCACCGCGTCGATGCCCTCGTCGTGCAGCAGATCCAGCAGCTTCTCCTGTTGCGGGGAGCGCATCCGGACGTACGACCGGGAGTTCTGGTGGATGAAGTCCTTCATCGAGGTGTCGGCCATCAGCCGGCCCTGCCCGATCACGATCAGATGGTCCGCGGTCAGCGCCATCTCGCTCATCAGATGCGAGGAGACGAAGACCGTACGGCCCTGGGCGGCGAGGTTCTTCATCAGATGGCGAATCCAGTGGATGCCCTCGGGGTCGAGCCCGTTGACCGGCTCGTCGAAGAGCATCACCTGCGGGTCGCCGAGCAGCGCAGCGGCGATTCCGAGCCGCTGGCCCATGCCGAGCGAGAAGCCCTTCGCGCGCTTCTTGGCGACCGAACTCAGCCCGACGGTGTCCAGCACCTCGGCGACCCGGCTGCGGGGGATGCCGTTGCTCTGTGCCAGGCACAGCAGATGGTTGGCGGCGCTCCGGCCGCCGTGCACCGCCTTCGCCTCCAGCAGCGCCCCGATGTAGGTGAGCGGGTCCTGCAGCTGCCGGTAGTGCTTGCCGTCGATCCGGACCGATCCCGACGTGGGGTTGTCCAGGTCGAGCATCATCCGCATGGTGGTCGACTTGCCCGCGCCGTTCGGTCCGAGGAAGCCGGTGATGATCCCGGGCCGCACCGTGAACGTGAGGTGGTCCACGGCGACCTTGTCGCCGTAATGCTTGGTCAGCCCCTCAAGCTCGATCATGCTGAGCACGCTAGGCGGGCCCCAGGACCCCTGCCACCGGGGCGGGGCCGCCCGGTGGACCACCCCCGCAGGGAGGTGCCCCCAGGTACGCACCGCGCCCCCGCACCACCACGAAGGCGGTACGGGGGCGCGCGACAGCCCTACGGAGGCGAACCTGCCTGGGTACCTCCCAGCGATGGCTGGGGGAGATCAGCGGCTCTGCTGGGCGGGGACACCGCGGGAGACGGTCTCGTCCTCGCCGGGGGCACCGGCCGCGGCCACCGCCGCACCGGTCAGCGTCGCGAGCATCTCGCGGACGTTGGTCAGCTGCGCGTTGATCGAGTCGCGGCGGTTGGTCAGCGCCGCCAGCTCGCGCTCGGACTCGCTGCGGATACGGTCCGCCTTCGCGTTGGCGTCCGCCACGATGTCCTCGGCCTGGCGCTGCGCGGTCTCCACCGTCTGGCGGGCCCGGCGCTCCGCGTCCGTACGCAGCTTCTCGGCCTCCAGGCGGAGCTGCTCGGCGCGGTGCTCGATCTCCGCGAGCCGCTTCTCGGCCTTGGCCTGACGCGAGGCCAGGTCACGCTCGGACTGCTCACGGCGCTTGGCGAGGTTGGTCTCGAAGTCCGCGGCGGCCTGCGCAGCCTTGGCCCGGGTCTCCTCGAAGAGGGAGTCCGCCTCCTCGCGCTTCGACTGCGCGTCCTTCTGCGCCTCGGCGCGCAGCGACGCGGCCTCGCCCTTGGCCTTCTCGACGATCCGGGCGCCCTCGTCCTCGGCCTTCGCCTTGCGCTCGGCGGCGAACGACTCGGCGTCGTTACGGACCTGCTGGGCGGACGACTCGGCCAGCTCACGGTGCTGCTCGGCGGCCCGCCGGGCCTCCTCGCGCAGGTCCTTCGCCTCCTCCTCGGCGAGCCGGAGGATCTTCTCCACGCGCGCACCGAGGCCCGCGTAGGACGGTTCGGCGTCATTGACCTGCGCCTGGGCGTTCTGCGTCTCGAGGTGCAGTTCCTCGATCCGCTTTTCCAGCGACGTGATGCGGGCCAGCGCGCTGTCGCGGTCGGCGACAAGCTTCGTAATGCGGTCATCCACCTGACCGCGGTCGTACCCACGCCGCACGAGCTCGAAGCCGAAGGGGGAGGAAGTGTCGCTCATGGGGTTCCTGTCGAAGAGACCGGTGAGGTGATAAGGAGAATCCTAGGGGCCACAACGGCGTGTCATCGAGTCATTGCCGGTTTGATCTGGAGAATGACCCCTCATTTGAGTGGCTACCCTTCAGACTGCTTGCCACTCGAACGAGTTGCACCCGCTCCCGCGGCCGCCTTCACGCCGCCCCCCTTGCCGTCCCCGCCCCCGCCGGGCGACTCGAACGATTCCAGGGCTTCCAGAACGTCCTGAACGCGGGAGATTTCGGCGTTGATGTCCTCCCGGCGGCGCACCAGCACCTCCAGTTCCCGCTTCCCCTCGTCCACGATCCGCTCGGCCTCCGCCTCGGCCTCGGTGCGCATCCGCTCCGCGTCGCGCACCGCCGCGGCCTTCTTGTTCTCGGCCTCCTTGATCAGGCCCTCGGCCTTCTTCACCGCCGAGATCCGGACCTTGCTCGCCTCGCTGTTCGCGTCCGCCACCATGCGGTCGGCCTTCTCCTCGGCCTCCACCTGCTGCTCGGTGGCCTGCGCGATGAGCTTGTCGACCCGCTCGCCGGCGCTCTTCATCGTCTCCGCCGACTCCCGGCGGGCCCGCTCGTGCAGCTCCTCGACCTCGGACTCGATCCGCTGCCGCAGCTCCTCGGCGCGGTCCCGGATGCCGGTGGCGTCCCGGCGGGCCTCCTCCAGCAGCGTGTTGGCGTCCGTACGGGCCTTCTCCACCCGCGCGTTGCCGTCGGTGGTCGCGTCCGAGACCAGCCGGTCGGCCTCCTTGCGGGCCACCCCGACCATCGTGTCGGCCTGCTCCTCGGCGGCGGTGGCCGCCTTGAGCGCCTCCTCCTGGGCCTTGGCGACGAGCTGGTCCGCCTGCTCGGCCGCGTCCGCGCGGCGCTGGGCGGCGTCCTTGCGCGCCTCGTCGAGCAGCCGGTCCGCCTCCTGCTGGGCCTCGGTCCGGGTCTGCCCGGCCGCCGCCTCGGCGTCCTCCTTGAGCTTCGCGGACTCGTTACGGGTGCGGTTGGCGTGCTCCTGCGCGGCGGTGACCGTCTCGGCGGCGTCCGCCCGCAGCCGGTCCGCCTCCGCGGTGGCCGTCGCCAGCATCCGGTCCGCCTGCTCCCGGGCGTCGGCCCGGGTACGGTCCGCGTCCCGCTCGGCGTCCGCGGTCGTCTCCGCCGCCTCCGTGCGCAGCCGCTCGGCCTCGGTCCCGGCCTCCGACATCAGCTCGTCGGCCTGCTCCGCGGCGTCCGAACGCGTCTTGTTGGCCGCCTTGCGCGCCTCGTCGGCGGTGCGGTCGGCGTCCTTGCGGGCGTTCTCCAGCACCTCGGCGGCCTCGGCCCGCAGCCGCTCCGCGGCCTCGGTCGCCTCCGCGGTCAGCCGCTGCGCCTGCTGCTCGCCCTCGGCCCGCAGCTGGTCGGCGGCCTGCTGGGCCTCCTGGACCGTACGGTCGGCGTCGTCCTGCGCCGAAGACGTCAGCTCGGTGGCCTCGGTGACGATCCGTTCGGCCTCCGTGCGCGCCTCGGTGACCAGCCGGTCCGCCTGCTCCGCGGCGTCCGAGCGCATCCGGTTCGCGTCGTCCCGCGCCTCCGCGCGGGCCCGCGCCGCGTCCTGCTCGCCGGCCGCCAGCGCGTCCGACGCCTCGGTACGCAGCTGCTGCGCCTTGGCCGTGGCGTCCGCCACCAGCTTCTCGGCCTGTGCGGTCGCCTCCGACACCAGCTGGTCGGCCTGCGCCGCGGCCTCGGACCGCGCCGTGTTGGCGTCCCGGCGGGCCTCGTCCACGAGCCCGGCCGCCTCGGCGCGCAGCCCGTCGGCCTCCTCGATGGCCTCGGAAACCGCCCGCTCCGCGAGGGACTTCGCGGCCTCCGTCGCCTCCTGCGCCTCCGCACGGGCCCGCGCCGCGTCCTCCGAGGCGCGCTCCCGCTCCTCGTAGGCGTCCTTGCGGATACGGTCCGCCTCGTCCTGCGCCTCGGTCCTGGTGCGCTCCGCGGCGTGCTCGGCCGCCGAACGCAGCCCGGCGATCTCCTCACCGGCCTGCTCGTGCAGCCCCGCGACCGAGTCCCGCACCTGCTGCGCGGTCTGCTCGGCCGCCGCCACCAGCTCGCCCGAACGCCGGTCCGCCTCCTCGACCAGCCGCTGGGCCTCCTCCTGCGCCTCGCTCACCCGCGTACGGGCGGAGGCCAGCAGTTCCTCGCTCTGCTCGCGCGCCGTGGTGCGCTCCTGGTGGGACTCCTCGCGGGCCTCGCCCAGCAGCTGCTCGGCCTCCCGGCGCCGCCGCGAGGCCTCCTCCTGGGCCGCGGCCAGCGCCTGCGCCGCCTCCGTGCCCGTGCGCTCGGCGGCCGTCGCCGCCTCGGCCCGCACCCGGTCCGCGGTCTCCTGCGCCTCCGACTTGAGCCGCTCCGCCTCGGCCGACGCCTCCGCCTGCAGCCGTCCGGCCACCGTCTCGGCCTCGGCGCGCGCCGCCGAGGCGTCCGTGGCCGCCTCGCCGCGCAGCCGCTCGGCCTCCTCCTCGGCCTGCTGCTGCAGCGTCCGGCGCCGCTCCGCCGACTCGGCCTTGAGCCGGGCCGCGTCCTCCTGCGTCTCCCGGCGCAGCCGCTCCGCCTCCGCGCGGGCGTCGCGCAGCGTCCGCTCGCCGGCGGTGACCTTCTCCTCGGCCTCGGTGCGCAGCCGGTCCAGCTCGTCCTGCGCCTCGGCGCGGCGCTCCTCGGCGGCCTGCTCGGCCTCCGCACGCAGCCGTGCGGCGGACTCCTCCGCCTCGGTGGTGACCATCTCGGCGGCCTGGGCGCCCTCGGTGAGCAGCTCCTCGGACTCCGAACGGGCCCGCTCCAGGGCCTCCTCGGCCTGCCGGCGCAGGGCCGAGGCCCGCTCGATGGCCTCCGTCCGAACCCGCTCGCTCTCCGTGACGGCGCCCGAACGGGTCTCCTCGGCGTCCGACTTGGCCTTCGCCAGCAGCTCCTCGGCGGTCCCGGCCGCCTCCTCGATCTGCTGGACCGCCTCCCGGCGGGCCTCGCTGCGGATGCGCTCGCCCTCGGAGACCGCGTCCGCGCGCAGCTGCTCCGCCTCACCGCGCAGCCGCCGTGCCTCCTCCTGGAGTTCGACGGTCTTGGCGCGGTACTCCTTGGTGTCGTCCTTCGCCGCGCCCTTGAGCTGGGCCACGGTGTCATGGGCCTCTTCGCGCAGCCGGTCGGCCTCGGACTCGGCCTCCTTGCGCAGCCGTTCGGCCTCCTCCGCGGCGGCCTTGGTGGTGGCCTTGGCGTCCTCCGACGCCTTGTTCAGCACCTCCTCGGCACTGCGCGCGGCCTTCGCCAGCTGCGCCGCGGAGTCCTCCGCCGCCTTGGACCGGGCGGTCTCCTGCGCCTCGGCGACCAGCCGCTCGGCCTCCGTGCGGGCGTCCGACCGCAGTTGCTCGGCCTCGGCCTTGAGCGCCTCGGCCTCCTTGGTGGCCTCGCCCACCAGCCGGGCGATCTCCGCCTTGGCCGTACGGGTGCGCTGCTCGTTGTCGGACTCGGCCGCCGTCAGCCGCTTGGTGGCGCTCTGCTGCGCCTCGTCGACGAGCTTCTCCGCCTCGGCGCGCGCCTCGCGCAGCGCCGTGTCCGCCTCCTGGACGCGGGCCTCGGCGGTGCGGGTCAGCTCCGCGGCCTGCCGGCGGGCCTCCTCCGACTCGGTGCCGACGCTGGTCCGCAGCTGCTCGGCCTGGTCGGTGGCCTCCTGGGCCTGGCTGGAGGCGGCGTTCAGCAGCCGTTCGGCGTCCGTACGCGCCCGGCGCAGGATGCTTTCCGCTTCGGTACGGGCCTCGGTGGCCTCGGTGCCGAGCCGCTCCCTGGCCTGTTCGGCCAGCCGCTGGGCCTCGGTCCGCGCGGCGGCCAGCGCCTGCTCGGCCTCCCTGCGGGATTCCTCCAGGAGCCGGCGGGCCTGCGACTCCGTACGGGCGCGCAGCTGTTCGGCCCAGGCGACGTTCTCGTTGACATGCGACTCGACGGTCTGCCGGCGCTCGTTCAGCTCCTCGTCGAGCCGCTGCCGGCGGTTGACCGCCTCGGCGTGCAGCTCGGCCTCCAGCCGGGACTGCCGCTCGGCCTGCTCCTGCAGCAGCCGCTGGGTCTGTGCCCGTGCCTCGCGCAGCTCCCGCTCGGCGTCGGTACGCAGCTGGTCCGCCTGGATCTGCGCGTTGCGCAGCAGCTGTTCGGCCTGATGGCTGACGTTGTCGTAGGCAGGACGGGTCGCGAGGTTGCGGCGCGCCTCGTGCAGCTTGGCGCGCAGCACCTCGACCTGGTAGCCGAGGTCGTCGGCGTGCTGAACGGCCTTGTCCCGCTCGGTCTTCAGCCGCTCCATCTCGGCCTCGAACTGCGAGAGATGGTCGGCCTCAGCCCACTTGCGCTCCTGGCGCTCGTTGCCCCGCACTGCGCGGTCCCATCCGTCCCCTGGTCATGGTGGCGGCCGTCTCCGAAACTGCGGTGCTCGTCCCGTACACGTCACGTCGTACCGAACTCGCGCCCTTCGGAGCTGACCCTTCCGAAGAAATGGTGTCAGATCATCGGCAGGGTATGGACCGAGCCCCACTCCCTACCCCGGCCGAAGCAGCACTCTACCGGCCGGGGAAGGCGAAGGTCAGTGGTCCGTCGAGGTGGCGGGCGCCGCGGTGACGAGTTCGGTGAGCACTCCGTGACAATCCTTGGGGTGCAGGAAGGTGATCCGGGAGCCCATCGAGCCGGTCCTGGGCTCGTCGTAGAGAACCCGGACGCCCTTGCCCCGGATGGCCTCGGAGTCGCCGTCCACGTCCGCCGTACCGAAGGCGATGTGGTGCACCCCCTCGCCGTTCTTGGCAAGCCACTTGCCCACCGCGGAGTCCTCGCGGGTGGGCTCCAGGAGCTGCAAATACGAGGCACCGCCGTCCGATGTCTCATTGATCTTGAGCATGGCCTCCCGGACCCCCTGCTCCTCGTTGACCTCGGTGTGGAACACCTCGAAGCCATACGTGGCACGGTAGAACTCGACAGTCTTGTCGAGGTCGAAACAGGCGATCCCGATGTGGTCGATTCGCGTCAGCATGGGTCCAGTGCACCGCCCGCACGGCCGGTTACGCAACGTGCGCGCGATCACACCCGCTTGCCGGTGACCCGGCGCGTACCGCTCAGTACATTGACGGGAACCCTCGTTAACTTCCCCGCAACGGAAGGCCGCACCGCATGTCTGCAACGAACGGCACGAACGGCAGCACCTCAGTGATCGTGGCGGGTGCGCGCACCCCCATGGGCCGGCTCCTGGGATCGCTGCGGACCTTCTCCGGCGCCGACCTGGGCGGCGTCGCCATCAAGGCGGCACTGGACCGGGCGGGCATCGGCGGCGACCAGGTGCAGTACGTGATCATGGGCCAGGTGCTCCAGGCCGGGGCGGGGCAGATCCCGGCACGTCAGGCCGCCGTCAAGGCCGGCATCCCCATGAACGTCCCCGCGCTCACCGTCAACAAGGTCTGCCTCTCCGGCCTCGACGCCATCGCGCTGGCCGACCAGCTCATCCGCGCCGGTGAGTTCGACGTCATCGTCGCCGGTGGCCAGGAGTCCATGAGCAACGCCCCGCACCTGCTCCCGAAGTCCCGCGAGGGCTTCAAGTACGGCGCGGTCGAGATGCTCGACTCGATGGCGCACGACGGCCTCACCGACGCCCACGAAGGCATCGCCATGGGGGAGTCGACCGAGAAGCACAACACCCGTCTGGGTATCGCCCGGCCGGAGCAGGACGAGGTCGCCGCGCAGTCCCACCAGCGGGCCGCCGCCGCCCAGAAGAACGGGCTCTTCGAGGCCGAGATCACCCCCGTGGAGATCCCGCAGCGCAAGGGCGAGCCGGTCCTCTTCAGCAAGGACGAGGGCATCCGCGGCGAGACCACCACGGAGTCGCTCGGCAAGCTCCGCCCGGCCTTCGCCAAGGACGGCACGATCACCGCCGGCAGCGCCTCGCAGATCTCCGACGGCGCCGCCGCGGTCGTCGTCATGAGCAAGGCCAAGGCCCAGGAACTCGGCCTGGAGTGGATCGCGGAGATCGGCGCCCACGGCAATGTCGCGGGCCCGGACAACTCGCTCCAGTCCCAGCCCTCCAACGCCATCAACCACGCCCTGAAGAAGGACGGCCTCGCCGTCGCCGATCTTGACCTGATCGAGATCAACGAGGCCTTCGCGGCCGTCGCGGTGCAGTCGATGAAGGACCTCGGAGTGTCCCCGGAAAAGGTGAACGTCAATGGCGGCGCCATTGCCCTGGGTCACCCGATCGGGATGTCCGGCGCCCGGATCGTGCTGCATCTCGCGCTGGAGCTGCGTCGGCGGGGCGGTGGCGTGGGCGCGGCCGCGCTGTGCGGCGGCGGCGGTCAGGGCGACGCGCTGATCATCCGCGTTCCGGGTAAGTAACCGAGAGCCCGTACGCCGGTGCGTACGGGCGGGCCGAGTCGCGTACGAGCGAGCCGAAGGAGCCGAGCGGCGATGGTGGACGTCCCCCAGCTGGTGGAACAGGCACGGCAGGGCCGGCCGAGGGCCGTGGCACGGCTGATCTCCCTCGTGGAGGGGGCGTCACCGGAGCTGCGCGAGGTGATGGCGGCCCTGGCGCCGCTCACCGGCAACGCCTATGTGGTCGGGCTGACCGGCTCCCCCGGCGTGGGCAAGTCCACCACCACCTCCGCGCTGGTGACGGCCTATCGCAAGACGGGCAAACGGGTCGGCGTGCTCGCCGTCGACCCGTCCTCCCCGTTCTCCGGCGGCGCGCTGCTCGGCGACCGGGTCCGGATGAGCGAACACGCCTCCGACCCCGGCGTCTACATCCGCTCCATGGCCACCCGCGGCCATCTGGGCGGCCTGGCCTGGGCCGCGCCCCAGGCGATCCGCGTCCTGGACGCGGCGGGCTGCGACGTGGTCCTCGTCGAGACGGTCGGCGTCGGCCAGTCCGAGGTGGAGATCGCCTCCCAGGCCGACACCAGCGTGGTGCTGCTGGCGCCCGGCATGGGCGACGGCATCCAGGCGGCCAAGGCCGGAATCCTGGAGATCGGCGACGTCTACGTCGTCAACAAGGCCGACCGCGACGGCGCCGACGCCACCGCCCGCGAGCTCAACCACATGCTGGGGCTGGGCGAGTCCCGGGCGGCGGGGGACTGGCGGCCGCCGATCGTCAAGACCGTCGCGGCGCGGGGCGAAGGGGTCGACGAGGTCGTCGAGGCGCTGGAGAAGCACCGCGCCTGGATGGAGGAGCGAGGTGTCCTCACGGAGCGGCGGCGGTCCCGGGCGGCGCATGAGGTCGAGACGATCGCGGTGACGGCGCTGCGTGAGCGGATCGGCGATCTGCGGGGCGATCGCCGGCTGGGTGCGTTGGCGGAGCGCATCGTCTCCGGGGAGACCGATCCCTATCGGGCGGCCGATGAGTTGGTTGAGGGGTTGACGAACGGGGGGTGAGGGGCGTTCGGCTCGGCTCGGCTTCGGCTGCGGGGTGCGGTTGTGGCTGGGCGCGCAGTTCCCCGCGCCCCTTTGGGGCGCGCTCTGGTCGCCGTGTCAGGGGTTGGTGCGGGTCCGGTGGTGGCTTGCGCCGTGGCGGCGTTCGTGGTTGCCGCGGGGGTCGGAGGGGACGCACCGG